>JAFGLD010000352.1 GCA_016928235.1 Anaerolineae bacterium
GGATCGAGCCGCCGGATGGGGTTGTGGGCTGTGAATGGCCGATGTTGATGTGCAGGTTGTCCGAATGATAGGCGGTTGGGCCTCGCGGCGCAACCCGATCAGCGCGTGAGCGGCACGGCAGCCGGCTCGATGCCGACGCAAGCGGCGGAGCGATCAACCAGAGGATCACCAGAGGATCACCGGAGGATCATCGGAGGATCATCAGAGAAGACCTGCCGCGAGAGCATGTCACACCGACAGTTGTTACTTTTCTTCCCGATAGAGTCCCTTAAGCATATCGACATAGAAACAAGCATTGTCTTGATGCAGAGCCTGCGAAGCAACTTCATCAATGCTTGTCCCCAAGGATTCCTGGATAGGAACAACATATTCTTCTGTCAGCAGGTTTTGAAGATGGTAGGCTTGAACCGTGGTCAGGTTTTCAAGCCCTCTGTCAAATGGTTCAAAAATATAGACCCTACCAACATTTGAGTACTCCTGATCGAGGCAAAATTCAGCATTGGCCTCCTCGAATATGCGTTCAGCCTCATTTACCTTCAGTGCAATGGGTATAACGCCAAAATGCCGGAACACTATCCCGTTCTCGTAGATCATCAAAGACTCGAGTGAACCTTTACCTGCTCGTTCGGTTGAGAATATGTCAAGCATCCAATAGGATGGTTTCCCCAACTCCCTGATAATCCGTTGTGGAGACAGGTAGACTTTGAAGCTCTCGGATGAGACCCAACCGAACGTCAAGCCACGCAGGAGATTTGTATCATCATCGGTCCATACAACTATCCTCAGAAGACTTGACGGATCAGGTTCCCATTGATACCCAGTGGCATAGAAGCCTTGTATTCTACCAGCCGGGTGAGGATACATACTATCTAATGGAGAACATGCGAAAAAGTCTATCGCGCCATCGAAGCCAAAGACATCATCAAACATATCCTGGATTTCCTGGTGTCCCGAACGGCCAACCGTAATTCCCTGCCAACAGGGCAGTTCGCAATTTTCTACAAGCCCACCACTAAAGAAGAAATCATCCTCTATAGACGGAGGCAAAGGAGGGGGCGATATATCAAGCATTTCGGTACACAATGTGTCGTCAGAAGCCTCAGTAGGAGGTGTGGCAGACGGCTGATAGACTTTCGCGGTCGGCTCCAAAGGTAAGATTGTGGGCTCGACATCTGTAGGCTGTGGTTGTGAAGCAATCGGGGCTGTACAGGCTGTCAAGAATAAACATGATAGCATCGCCGTCAACAACAGATTTATATGACGTGTCACTACAAACACCTCTCTTAGTACAATCCCTTAAATTAGTGCCTACGGGGATGTCGCGTCACTTTGAACGGGATCGTCGAAGCACGGGTTCCTGAACTTGCGCAGCATATGAAGGAAATGTCAACAGAACTTGGAGAAGAGAACCCGGAAACAACGACCCTCAAACATGGCGGTTTTTGGATATTGATCCTGATCCCCACCCTCCAACCCCTGTTTTTTATTGTTCATCATGCCGAATCGTCCTTGTCGGTCCAGAGCACAGGGTAAGCTAAAAGACTTTCATTTAACCGGGCCAGCATCCGGCTTAAGTTGCCTGGGACTGCGCCGCTGAAAATGAGTTCACAGGCACCACGCAGCCATTCGTTAACCGAGTCGGCAGCAAATTTCCATGCCTCGACGTTCCGGGCACGGGACAGCCGGGCGGCCCAATGAGCTGCAATGCCTATGTAACGTAGGGGAACCCAAACACGCATTCTTGCTAGAGCAGCCTCCGGCTCGGCCAGAGGGTAGTGAGCCAGAACTTTGCGGTGGCGATCTCGATCTACATACCAGGTCAGGAAGATGCCCAGATCGGCTACCGGGTTGCTGAGTGCCAACCCTTCAAAGTCGATCATGCGCAGCGCGCCCTGTCGGTTAACCATGAAATTTCCCGCATTGGGGTCATTGTGTGCCGGGACGACGATGCCAATTCCAAGCCGGCTGGTTGAATGTTCAATCCCTTGCAGGCGATTCAATAGCACGCTGATGATCTGGGTTACTTCGGTAATTTGGAGCAACCCAACTTCCAGCCAGCGTTCCGTTACAGCCTCAAACCATCGTTCGCGGGTTTCGATAAAGAGGTTAGCCAGCGGGCTAAATCCATTACGGTCAGCTTCGGTCAGATCTTCGGAGAGGGCAGCCAATAGCGGCACGCATGAGTGTAGACGTCCCATCAACGCAATAGCTTCCTCCGCGCGAGACTCCAACACAACTCGGGGGATGGGCAGTAGCGCGGCCTCAATAATTGCGGCCCGTCCGGAGAGTGCATCGCTTTCCGGTGTGATACCCAGGATGCGCGGCCCGACTCTGGCTTCGTATAGCTCCTGACCCAGCCGCAGGTGCCGCCATTGCTCCGGGTAGCGGTCCGCGGATCCAAGAAGATACCGAATGTAAGCCCAAGGGGTGCCTCTCATGTTGACCCTCCAGACATGTTTGGCAGCCCATTTGCTGACGAGCTTAAAACTAGCCTGGTCAGGAGTCTGAATTTCCAGCTCATGCAGCAACGCTTGCAGTGATTGAGCTGTGGCTGGCTGACGCTGGCTGTTGCTTGATCTTGCCGGTGTGTTGTAGATGGGACTCATGTATCCGGCCTCTGCGTGATCAGCATGACCCACTCATCAATCTGGTGTTGATCGGAAAGGGCAAGTCCAGCTGAAGCCAGTGCTGCAATGACCTCGTCGGCCTGTTCCTGGAGAATTCCGGAAAAGATGAAATGCCCGCCGGGGATGATGAGATGTTGTATCCCATGGCGGGTCATATCGAGAATGATGTTGGCTGTGATGTTGGCTACTCCCAGCTCAAAGGTTTGACCGCTGTCAAGCAGTTCTTTGAGTGAGCCGGGCTGAACAATCACTTTTTCGTCGACGTTGTTGTCTATGACATTTTGACGGGCAACTTCTACGGCAAGCTCATCGATATCACAGGCCACGATCTGCTTGCAGCCCAATCTGGCGCTAGCAATCGATAGGATGCCGGAACCGGTGCCCAGATCGATCAGGGTTGTGTTAGGTCGGACAAGAGCTTCGCAGGCTTGCAGACAAAGCTGTGTTGTTGGATGGGTGCCTGTGCCAAACGCCATGCCGGGATCCAATTCGATTACAATATCATCGATCCCGGTTTCGATTTCAACCCAACCCGGCTTGATCACCAGCCGTTTTCCGATCCGGATGGGGTGAAAGTCTTTCTTCCATGCCTCAGCCCAATTTTCTTCTTGGATGATTTGGAAATTGGGCGCCGGTATGGGGTAAAGGCGGCTGACATAGTAAAGGGCCTCTTCAATCCGGCGTTGTACGACTGGGGCGTGTTCATCAGCGGGAATGTATGTCTTGATAGTGAGTGGCCCACTGGGAGACATTTCATCGGGCCATGCTTCGCCGCCAGGTGCGGTATGCTCAATGACGATGCCTTGTTCGGTGTAACGGCGCAGGACATCAGCTGCCGCTTCCGCGCCCTCGCCATCGACAGTCAGGGAAATCTCAATCCACTCGTTCATAGCCTGTTATTCTACAGGCTGGTGGGTGTAATATCAAGCTTAGAATAGGGCAGTCATGTCGGTGAGTAAAAGATCAAAAAGCTTTCTGCTCACTATCATGCTCCTGATGAGCGTATCAGAACAAGGATTCATAGACAGCGACAGTCAATATCTCATCAGGCAATGACAGACATGATCGCGAGCAGGGCGCTTGATCGGGAGTGCAGCCGTACATATGGGGCAAGACATAGAGAGGCATCTATAGCCTATCACTCTTTTTTCTGAGCGAAGCAACTTGTGTATCATCTCAAGAGACGCCGATTTTGTTCAGAGCATTATCTGACGAGCTATAGCATGTAAAGCGGGTTGCCGCTCGATCCCTTACCCTCCGCCCAGCCAGTCAAGCACACGCTCGAAGAATCCTTTTTCGTTGGCCGGGGGGATGATTGCTTCTCCCAGTGTTGTACCCAGCTTCTCGAACAAGGCGCGTTGCTCCGCAGTCAGCCGACCTGGTATCTCGACTTCGACCATCACTTGCATATCACCATAGCCAGCATGCGTGCCATCCCTACGTAGACGAGGGACACCTTTTCCCTTGAGAATCAGGATTTGCCCGGACTGTGTGCCGGGTGGAATGTCGAGCTCTGTTGTGCTATCACCCATCGAAGTGAGGATGGGAACCATTAATTGATGCCCCAAAGCGGCCTGCGCCACGTTGATTTGAAGCTTGACAAACAGATCATGCTCGCGTCTGCGGAAGTACTGGTGAGGGCGAACGGAAAGCACGATATACAAATTGCCGGCGGGCCCCCCACGAGTACCTGGCTCTCCCTCACCGCTGATGCGGATTTGCGTGCCGTGATCGACGCCTGCCGGGATGCTCACTGTCAGGCGTCGCATTTGGCGTACCTGACCTTTCCCTTTGCATTCCTGGCAGGGGGAAGAGACCATTTCACCGCTACCCTGGCAGGTTGGACAGGTGTTGATGTTGACCATCTGTCCGAGGAAGGTCTGGCGTACATTGCGGACCTCTCCTGTACCGTTGCAGGTCGAGCATTTCGTAGGGGTGGTACCAGGTTCTGCTCCTGATCCGTTGCAGCTTCCGCATGTTGCTGTCCGCTCAAACTCGATCTCTCGCTCGGCGCCGAAGATGGCTTCTTCGAATTCTACTGTGAGGCGGTACTGCAGGTCTTGACCCTTGCGAGGCCCGCGTTTAGCAGAGGATCGGGAGCTACGGAAACCTGTGCCAAAAAATTCATCAAAGATATCGCTGATATCTGTGAAGCCTCCAAATGGATCGCCGGCCCCAGTACCGCCTACAGCTGTGTGGCCAAAACGATCGTAGGCAGCCCGTTTCTGCGAGTCACTCAGGACATCGTAGGCTTCATTCGCCTCTTTGAAAAGCGTCTCGGCATTAGGCTCCTGACTGACATCAGGGTGGTATTGTCGTGCTTTGCGCCGGAAAGATTTTTTGATTTCTTCCGGACTGGCGTCTCGTCGAACGCCCAGGACTTCGTAATAATCTCGTTTGGTGGGCATCAGTACTTTCCGTTAAGGAATGATGATTGAATAACTTTCCCGGTTGGGTCTGCAATGATAACTAAGAATGGGTGTAACTATTCAGCAGTGAGCCGTTAGTTGTTAGCTGTAAACTAAAACTCGTCGCTCAGCACTCAAAACTGTCAAGCAGCCGGCACCAATAACTGAATAGTTACAAATAGGTAAGTTAATGAATTCTCATTCCTAAATGACATCATATTTAGCTCAAGTTGCGCTTTACAAATAAGCCAACTCGATGCGACAGTCAATCACAACATTCTTGGCGCAATTGATGAGAGAATATTGTATAGCTTGCGCGCCAAGCCGACGAATCACCGAAGGGCCAGTATCAAACAATGATGCTGGCCCTTACCTTACATTATCGGATGTTTGATCCGGCTTCAGTCAACAACTTCGCCCTCAACTACATCCTCTCCGCCGGGCGTGCCTTCACCTGCTTCCGGCCCACCAGGAGCTGATTCGTCCGACTGGTACATTGAGGCACCCAGATTCTGCATTTCACGCACCAGGTCATCGGTGGCACGTTTCATTTCATCAACGTTATCCGATTCCATCGCTTTGCGGACCGCGGCAGCTTTTTCTTCAGTGCTCTTTTTAGCATCTTCCGGCAGCTTGTCGCCATATTCATGTAGCAATTGTTCTGCCTTGTAGACTGCATTGTCCGCTGTGTTGCGGACTTCTTGCTGCTCTTTGCGCTTTTTATCCTCGTCGGCGAACTTTTCTGCCTCTTTGACCATGTTCTGGATCTCGCTCTCGCTTAATCCGCTGGATGCTGTGATGGTGATATGCTGTTCTCGACCGGTGGCTTTATCCTTAGCCCTGACATTCAAAATGCCGTTGGCATCGATGTCGAATGTTACCTCGATCTGAGGCACGCCACGTGGAGCAGGGGGGATCCCATCCAGGATGAACTTGCCCAGACTCTTGTTATCGAGGGCCATTGGGCGCTCTCCCTGCAAAACGTGAATTTCGACCTGTGTCTGGCTGTCTGCCGCTGTCGAGAATATCTGGCTGCGGGCGGCAGGAATAGTGGTGTTCCGTTCGATGATAGGGGTAGAGACGCCACCCAGTGTTTCGACACTCAAGGTCAGTGGCGTGACATCCAGCAGGAGAATATCCTTAACGTCGCCGCCCAGCACACCGGCCTGGATGGCTGCTCCGACACCGACCACCTCATCCGGATTGACACCCTTGTGGGGTTCTTTCTTGAAGAAATCCGATACGGCTTTCTGGACGGCGGGCATGCGGGTCATGCCGCCAACCAATACCACCTCATCAATCTGATCTGTTGTCAATCCGGCATCTTTGAGCGCCAACCGGCACGGCTCGATGCTGCGTTGGATCAGGTCTTCAGTCAGTTGCTCCAGCTTTGAGCGACTGAGAGTGAGCTGAAGATGTTTGGGCCCACTGGCATCTGCTGTAACGTACGGCAGGCTGATCTCGGTCTCCAGTTTACTCGATAGCTCTTTTTTGGCATTTTCGGCTGCTTCCTTCAGACGCTGCAGCGCGGCCTTGTCTTGCCGTAGATCGATCCCTTGCTCGCGCTTGAATTCGTCTGCCAGCCAGTCGATCACGCGCTGATCAAAGTCGTCGCCGCCCAAAAAGGTGTCGCCGTTGGTAGCCTTGACCTCAAACACACCTTCACCCACATCCAGGATGCTGATGTCGAAGGTGCCGCCGCCCAGATCGTAGACAGCAATGGTCTCATCCTTCTTCCTGTCCAGCCCATAGGCCAGTGAAGATGCAGTAGGCTCATTGATGATGCGCAATACTTCCAAACCGGCGATGCGTCCCGCATCTTTGGTTGCCTGGCGCTGGCTGTCATTGAAATAAGCGGGGACGGTGATGACTGCCTGTGTGACCGGCTCACCGAGATAAGCCTCAGCGTCGGTCTTGATTTTTTGCAGGATCAGCGCAGAAACCTCTGGCGGCGAATACTCTTTACCGGCCATTGTGACACGTACGTCGCCGTTCTTTGCCTTGCTGATTTTGTAAGAGATGTTCTTGATAGCCTTCTGTACTTCCGCATCATCGAATTTACGGCCCATAAATCGCTTAATCGAGTAGATTGTGTTCTCGCCATTGACGACAGCTTGCCGCCGGGCTACCTGCCCAACCAGCAACTGCTCGTTCTTGTCAATCGCAACGACTGAGGGAAATAATCGCCCACCCTCTGCCGAGGAGATAACAGTCGGCTCGCCGCCTTCCATCACCGCTACAACGGAGTTTGTTGTTCCCAGGTCAATTCCGATAATTTTTCCCATCTTATTTGGTCTCCCTCTTATAAAGAATCGCAGATTCGAAGTTTGTGATCTTGCATTGCCTTGATCGATAACCTGACATTTGAAAGTTCAATGATTCCTAGCTGGCTACCCTGACCATGGTGGCCCTGAGGACTTTGTCGCCCAGTCTGTAACCTTTGCGCATCACGCCGATGATCTCATTGGATTGATGTAATTCGCTTTTTTCGTGCGTGACGGCCTCATGCACCTCTGGATTGAATGTTTGTCCTTCTGCCTCGATCTCTGAAAGCCCAAGCGATTCGAGGTGCCCATGCAGCTTGCGGTGGATCAGAACGATTCCGCTAACCCAATCGTGTTCTGACAGGTCATCAGGCAGGTTTTCTAATGCCAGGTCGAAGTCGTCCAATGTCGGCAGCAGTTTAAGAATAACCTCTCCCGTCAAATAGGCTTTTTCTTCAGTCCTCTCGCGTTCGATGCGCTTGCGGTAGTTTTCCATCTCGGCACGCGCCCGCTGCCATCCATCCAGATATTCCGCAGCTTGTGCCTGAGCTTGTGCAAGCTGAGCTTCCAGATCAGGGAGGTCTTGTGTTGGCTGACCATTCTCTACCTGTTCAGCAGAGGCCGCTGCTGTCTCTTCTTTTTTTCGTTTGTCGTTACTCACAATTTCTCCTCTTGCATCGATTAACATGCTTAGCATTATCGCTGGAATTCTATCTGTTGTTTGTTAGAAGTACATTAGAGACGATGGTTTTTGATCGATATCTAATCTTTCTTTGATCTTGGGAAAGCTCGGACACTATTTAGGTCAACGCAGAATTATGGAGTAGAGACCAGTGCTGAGTTTCAGTTTTGAGCATTTTACGTATAAAAAGGGCGGCAAATGCTAAATTCCCCCACAAATCTGCGTTGA
>JAFGLD010000353.1 GCA_016928235.1 Anaerolineae bacterium
CAACCGCCTATCATTCGGACAACCTGCACATCAACATCGGCCATTCACAGCCCACAACCCCATCCGGCGGCTCGATCCGGGGTGAGCACGCAGTCTTAACTCGTCACCCAAACGACTACAAGTCGTCCATCACTCGTCACTGCCTTTCGGCTACACCGGCCAACGTCGCGATGACGGCACCAGCAGCCTGATGGTCTACGGTGCTCGATATTATTTGCCGGGCATCCAGCACTTCATCTCGGCAGATACGATTGTACCGGAGCCGATGAATACGCAGGCGTTTAATCGGTACAGCAACACCCGGAAATAGCATGGTACCACAAGGGGCACTTTATACTTATGTACTCTGGGGCACAACCATGAGACGATATACAGTAACCTTCTGTGTAGTAGATAAGTCGTTGGATGGGAAGGGCGTTTTACGCACATTGAATAGTATAGACCCCGAAGTCAGACAATCAATAGTGTTTAAAGGCAGTACTCAAGTTGATAACAGAGTTCTTGTTGAACTAGAGAGTAGAAAAGACAAGAGCGAATTAGCCACCCTGTTTGTCAAGTTAGCCTTGCCTCTGGGCATTCAATTCGAGGAAATTGCTTGGGGATGGCTGGTCTCTGATCCTGTGCTTCGAGACCCATCTACAGTAAATAGAGCGATCTACCCTGCAACTCCACGCATCTCACATCAACCGCTCGATAGACAGAAATATGCATATAGCCTCACGATGACATTGGCAAATATATATATGTGTACACTCTTTCTCATCAGCATAGCCGCATTTGCTGTTGGTCTTCTGGACTGGGTATATCCATTAGCATTTTTTGGCCCAGATACAACGTGCACAATGTGGTTCTGTTGCCCAATCTACGCATTGGCAATTTTCCACTCGTGGCATAATCGAGCAAGAATGGTGATATGCGATCAAAATGGTATAGAGGTTCACTATTTGCTTAGGCTGTCCCAGAAATGTAGTTGGGACGAGATCGTGGGTATGGAACTCTACTGGGCATTGATACGAAATGAACAATGGTGTTCCATACAAGGGAGATCGAGAAGTTTCGACTTTTCAATAAATGAGTTAGTTAATGGCAATGTTCTGCTCATGACCATCATCCAACACGCCAAGCTTCTGTATGTTGATGGAATGTTATGGGAAAACACAGTTTATAAGCGTTCCGACGCGCCATAAATAGCAGCCGTTTATTCAGGCATATTCAATTAACACAGATCACATTCAGCAACTACATGCTGCCGCGGGACGGCATGCTAGTGGAGCAGGCATGCAGACGACGTATCTCACTTACGAGTTGTGGGCGATTGTCGGCGATAGGCCCGTCAGGCTACTGGGTGGTCTTGCAAGTTTGCACGAGGCAGCCTACATCGAGCAGACAATCAGAGCGCGCCTGCACATTATTGATTACCCGGTTCCGGGCGCGATATCCACGTGAGATCACAACCAGGAAATCGAGGCTTCAATAGAGTTGGCCTGGCATGAGTGGGTAGGCCCTTGTTGCAGAATATAGGGAGCAACTCCCAGCACAGTCTCCCCATTATGCGCTCTCCTGTCATTCTCGCATAGACGGGAATCCAGATGAGATTCCCGCTTTCGCGGGAATGACAGGGTAGCGAAGATGTTGTCTCGATATCAAACGTGAAATCTCAAATTCTTACCATCTCTCTCAGCACCGTCTGCAAAATCCCGCCGCCCTGCCAGTACCGCAGCTCGACCGCTGAATCGATGCGGGCCAGCATGGTGAAGACAACCTCTTTCCCGTCGGCCTTGCGGGCGCGCACGGTGACATCGGTATGGGGCTTCAGCTCAGACAGGCCCTCGATGCTGTAAACCTCTGTGCCATCTAATCCCAGGCTCTCAGTGCTCTCGCCGGGCTTGAACTGGAGGGGCAGCACACCCATCCCGACCAGGTTGCTGCGGTGGATGCGCTCGAAGCTGATAGCGAGCACGGCGCGCACACCGAGGAGCATTGCTCCCTTGGCCGCCCAGTCGCGCGAGCTGCCGGTGCCGTACTCCTTGCCGGCGATAATGACCAACGGCACACCATCGGCCTGGTAGCGCATCGACGCGTCGTAGATGCTCATCTGCTCGCCGCCGGGCAGGTGGCGCGTCACGCCGCCCTCGACGCCCGGCACCAGCTGGTTCTTCAGGCGAATGTTGGCAAACGTCCCGCGCATCATTACCTCGTGGTTGCCGCGCCGCGACCCATACGAGTTGAAATCATGAGGCTCGATGCCATGCTCGATCAGGTAGCGGCCGGCCGGGGTGGCGGCGGGGATCGAGCCGGCGGGCGAGATGTGGTCGGTGGTGACCGAATCGCCGAGCAGGGCCAGCACCCGGGCACCCTCGATGTCTGTGACGGGCGGCGCGTCGGGCGTCAGGTCGATGAAGAATGGCGGCTCCTGGATGTAGGTCGAGGCGGCATCCCAGCGGTAGAGCGCCCCCTCTGGGATGCTGATCTGGTTCCAGGTCTCGTTGCTATCGAAGATATTGCCGTATTCAGCATCGAACATCTCCGGCTTCAGCGATTTCTCGACCGCGTCGCGCACTTCCTGCTGGCTGGGCCAGATATCGCGCAGGTAAACCGGCTGGCCGTCGCGGCCGGTCCCGAGCGGCTCACTGGTCAGGTCGATGTCCATCCGGCCGGCCAGCGCGTAGGCCACCACCAGTGGCGGCGAGGCCAGGTAGTTGGCCCTGGTGACCGGGTGGACGCGCCCCTCGAAGTTGCGGTTGCCGGAGAGGACGGCAGCCACCACCAGGTTGTTGTCCTTGACCGCCTGGACGATCTCCTCGGCGAGCGGGCCGCTGTTGCCGATACAGGTGGCACACCCGTAGCCCACCACGTGGAAGCGCAGCTGCTCTAGGGCCGGCATCACGCCGGCCGCTTCCAGGTAGCGGGTGACCACCTTCGAGCCGGGAGCCAGGCTGGTCTTGACCGTCGGCGGCACGCTCAAGCCCTTCTCGACCGCCTTCTGGGCCACCAGCCCCGCGCCGATCATCACCGAGGGGTTCGAGGTGTTGGTGCAGCTGGTGATGGCGGCGATGACTACCGAGCCGTCGCGCAGCTCGGCCGGCTGGCCGTCTATCGGGACGGTCACACCGCTGTTGGTCTGCTTGTTATAGCTTTCAGCCAGCGCCTTCTGGAAAGATCCCTTGGCCTCACGCAGCGTGACCCGATCCTGGGGGCGCTTCGGCCCGGCTAGGCTGGGCTCGACCGTGGCGAGGTCGAGCGAAAGGGTATCGGTGAAGGCCGGGTCGGGGGCGCCATCGACGCGGAACAGACCCTGCTCCTTGCAGGTGCGCTCGACCAAATCGGTGGGGCGGCCGGTGGCGCGCAGGTAGCGCAGCGTCTCGTCGTCGACCGGGAAGAAGCCGCAGGTGGCGCCGTATTCGGGGGCCATGTTGGCAATGGTGGCGCGGTCGGCCAGGCTGAGCCCAGACAGGCCCGGCCCGAAGAACTCGACGAACTTCTCGACCACGCCCCGCGCGCGCAGCATCTGGGTAACGGTCAGCACCAGGTCGGTGGCGGTGGCGCCTTCGGGCAGCCGGCCGGTCAGCTTGAAGCCGATCACTTCGGGCATCAGGAAGGTCATCGGCTGGCCGAGCATCACCGCCTCGGCCTCGATGCCGCCGACCCCCCACCCCAGCACGCCCAGCCCGTTGATCATGGTGGTGTGCGAATCGGTGCCGACCAGCGTGTCGGGCAGGGCGACCAATTGCCCGTTAACCTCTCGGGTGACGACGACTTTAGCCAGGTATTCCAGGTTGACCTGGTGGACGATGCCGGTGGCCGGTGGCACGACGCGGAAGTTATCGAACGTCTTCTGGCCCCAGCGCAGGAACTCGAAGCGCTCGCGGTTGCGCTCGAACTCACGCTGGGCGTTGTAGCGCAGGGCGTCGCCGTCGCCGAAGCGGTCGACCTGCACCGAGTGGTCGATCACCAGGTCGACCGGCACCAGCGGGTTGATGCGCCTGGGATCGCCGCCCATGCGGGCCATCGCCGAGCGCAGCGCGGCCAGGTCGACCACGCTGGGCACGCCGGTCAGGTCCTGCAAAATGACGCGGGCAGGCTTGTAAGGGATCTCCTGGTCGGTGGGTTTGGCCGCATCCCAGCGGGCGATGCGCTCCACATCGTCGGCGGTGATGGCGAAGCCGTCGCACTGGCGCAGCGCTGCTTCGAGCAGCACCTTGATCGAGTAGGGCAGGCGCGATACCGGGCCGATACCGCTCTTCTCGAGTTGGTCGAGGCGATAGAGGGTTACAAGGCCATTAGCGGTTTCGATCACGCCGTGGGCGCCAAAAGAATCGTTGGCGATTGTGTGTTGTGTCATGATTGTATATTGTCCTTCTCTGGAGTGTGTGGGAAGCAAGTTTTCCCCTGTATACGGTTATTGTACCCAATAAGGCGGGGGTTGGGGATTAAGGGTTAGAGATTGGGGGAAAGCAAGAGAGGTTGGCACGTTTACACGTTTCAATGCATTGGCGGTAACGATTCAGTGATTGGTGCCGGCTGCTTGACAGTTTTGAGTGATGAGTGACGAGTTTTAGCCTACACTCGATGATCAAGTTTTGTGGACATCGTCACCAAATGATGTATTCAGACATAGACGGGAAGCCCTGGATTCCTGAGACAGTGGATTCCCGCTTTCGCGGGAATGACAGTGAGCGTGTCGATGTGGCTGTACTTGTTTTCGTTCTTCTTCTGATGAGTGCTTGCTCGGCGGTTTCGGCGTGTTGCCCTTGACGCCCGGTTTGCCTTGCTCTCCCTTCAGCCGATTGACCTCATCCCTCAATCGCTGCACCTCGGCTTGAGATGCCCGCAAATCGCTTGTCAACTGCTCGATCAGATTCAGCAGTCGCCGTATCAATTCACGGGCATTTTCTTCCAGAATTGTGCTCAGGTCAATACCGCCTAACATCATGCTACCAGTTTACTCTCTGTGACCGTTTCGGGTAGCTGCTTTTTGACACCTTAAAGACAGACTTTTCTCACTTTTCTTTTTGCACACTTTCTCTCTCATCCTTTGTCTTGTGCTGTGCTTTTCCCCTGTTTATTGAGAAGATACAAGGGTTCAGCCCATCACGGAACTGGGGGACAGCCTCCTCAATGGGTAGGGAAGCTCTGAAGAGTGACTTTTGCTTCTGCCAACATCTCTTTCCACTCCGGGGACATAAAGAGGGCGAAATCATGGTTCCGGATCGGATGATCCCCGAATTCTGCCTGGATCGTCGCGGTTGGTGGGGCCGGGTGTGAAAAGATGTAATTCAATCCTGGCTTCAATGAACGCAGGAGCGAACGGTAGTCGGCGGCACGATTTGCCAGGGTCTCTTCAGCGCCTCCAGAAAGGTCATAGATGCCGCCGAGAGAGATACTTGCCGCCAGGGAATCCTGCGCCAGTTTATTCCGAACCGGATCAAAATAGGGAGCTTCGGGCAGTGCCACCGCGAGACGATACCTTTGGGCAAGCTCCTGATAGAGCATCAGGAGCTCGGACGACATGAACACCAAACCCATGTGCGAATCTAAATGCCGCACGGCTATTCCCAGCCTCAGCAGCCTTTCGATCTGTGCCTCGAACTCCCGCTTTGCTTCCGAAATCACCAGCCGGGACATGGTTTCTTCGGCAGAGTTCCAAAAATCCCCATTGGGCATGTGCAGGCTCGGCACCTCATCTGCAGGCAGCACGCCGCGCCCATGATTGAGTGCAAGATGCACACCCGTTGGGATATTGTGTTCGATGAGTAGTTTCGATGTATGCTCAACATCCAGGCCAAAGGCCATGACGCTCACAGAAGAGATCGCGCCTGCTTTCCATAACTGTATAATGCCATCTGCAATATCCGGGGAAAGACCGGCGTCATCCACATTGACTTCCAATTGGATGGCGTTGCCTTCTCCTGAACCTGACTGCGCGTATTGGTTTTCTTTCAAGGACATTGTTATTGCTCCTGCTCCAATGAGTTATTCTCAAGACTTACGCACTCTGTGGCTGCGTACAGGCAAGGCATAGGCAAAACATAGTTTAGCACCCTTGCCCGTACGGAAAAACTGTGAATCGCTGAGTCTATTTGTCTTCTCCTTCAGTGATGGCGTTCCACCTTACACAATCTGAAGCATTTTGTCAAAAGACATCTGCGCGTCCGCCGCTCCGCTAGTTTACCGGAGCGCACTTCAATTCAAAGTCTGCCACATAATCAATTTCGCGCCAATACCACACACGGAGCGACAAATGCATACGATTGCTTTTCAGTACTGTACAGAACCAGTCCGCTTCATGACCCCTATATAGAACGATAACAACAAGTGTAAACCCCTTCCTTCAAGGCGGCAATCGCTATGCGCCAGGACCGTCCGCCCCTCGATGATTGATCCCAGGCTGCCTGTCTATCGATACCTGGAACATCATGAAGCTCTGGACAGTAGAAAATAAGTCATAAAACCGGCTGGCGCGAAACTCTTGTTCTTGTTACAATATTCAGTACATCTGTTTGGGCTTTCTCTCATCTCCAATGACAAAATGTCGAGACAGATGCTTGATCCTTATTTTCTTTCAGCCATAGGAGGCAACCATGAGTGTTAAGTTTAACGTCGTCGAGCGGGGCAATCCGGGTGACCCGGCAGCCCCCAAGAAATTCTACCCGTCCATCGTATCGAGCGGGCGGGTAACACTGCGCCAGTTGGCGCAAGACATTGCCAGAATCTCTACCGTATCTTCCGCCGATACGATGGCAGTACTGGAAGCACTGCTGATCACCATCCCCGAAGAACTGGCCAAGGGCAACATCGTCGAGCTGGGCGATTTCGGCAGCTTCTGGCTCAGGAGCAGCGCGGAAGGAGCGGATGTTCCTGAAGACGTGCGCGTCGACCAGCTCAAAAGTGTATTGCCGCGGTTCAACGCCGGTCAGGAATTCAGGAAGGTGCTTGACGCAATCAGGTACGAGAAGGCAGCATAGGCTTTTCCCTCCTTCCCCGGCTCGATATCTCATCAGGGCTGGGGGAGGAGGGAAAAACATCCGGACAAGGTCGAAAAAAGAAGGTCAACGCAGAATTATGGGGTAGAGACCAGTGCTGAGTTTCAGTTTTGAGCATTTTACGTATAAAAAGGGCGGCAAATGCTAAATTCCCCCACAAATCTGCGTTGA
>JAFGLD010000354.1 GCA_016928235.1 Anaerolineae bacterium
AGACTTGCAATTGGAGGCTAAAAACTGATCACTGATCACTGAAAACTGATCACCAAAGACGGTCATACAAAGTGCGAAATTTAGGCTGTAGTATGCAGAAGCTCGGTTTTGCTTGTCAACCCAGTGGAGCACATAGCCATATTCCGAAGCAGGGCCGGGTCGCGATGTGTGCTCCACAATGGGCATTATCGGTGCCTGGAAGCCACCCAAATGTGCTCTGGATCAAGTATATCGCATTTCGAAGATGCACATCATGAAAATCATGTAAAAAAGGCAATTACAACAATATAAAAAGCATCTATCCACCTCTCGGTTTGTTTGACTGATGTTTGTGTGGCATGATCCAGCCTGGAAAGAGAGTTGTCGATGGGAAAGAGCCTGCCCGGGAAATTGAAAAAAAGTTGGATGTGGCCTGTCAGTATCCCGATCGGTGTTCTGGTGTGCGTGTTGGCTTCGTGTGAGCAGTCCGGAATGTCTGCCCTGTCGTTACCGGTGACTGCCCAGCCGCCCCGTAGCATGGTGACGCCAACCTCTATCCGCCCTTCGATGCCGACCCATACGCCTACGCCAATGACCATCCCATCGCCTGAGCACACAATCAACCCGGCGCTTGTTCTGGCGTCGGCGGGTGTGAGGGGAAACAGTGACTGGGTGCCTTATTCGCAAACCTTCGATGGTGTGGAGATGGCTCTCGTTCCGGTAGGTTGCTTCGAGATGGGGAGCATGGGTGTCTACAGCAATGAAGCTCCTGTCCACGAGCAGTGCTTTGATGCGCCGTTCTGGATCGATGTGTATGAGGTGAGCAATGAGCAGTACGGATCTTCCGGCTACTTTCAGGGCGACAACCTTCCTCGCGAATTGGTCAGTTGGTTCGATGCGGCTGCGTTTTGCAAGGGGCGTGGCATGCGCCTGCCGACCGAAGCGGAGTGGGAGTATGCTTCGCGGGGGCCAGATGGCCTCCTCTATCCGTGGGGAGGTCGATTTTTAGAGAATGGTGTGGTCTACCGCGGCAATTCGGATGGCCACACGCGAGGCATCGATACCGGTGCTGGCAACCAGTCGTGGGTAGGCGCTTTTGATATGAGCGGGAATGTTGGGGAATGGGTGAGTAGCCTCTACCGCGTATATCCGTACGACGCAATGGATGGCCGTGAGGTTGGGGGGGACATCGACGGTACCAACGCGCGTGTCATTCGAGGTGGTTCGTGGTGGACTGTCTATCCCCTCGATTTGCGGGCCGCGACCCGCTATGGGAGCATTCCGACCAATGTTTCCAACCATGTCGGCTTCCGGTGTGCCCGCTCCCACGATGGCGGATAGCCTGTGGCTGTCTGTTGGCCACTACCTATCACTCGTTACGCATGAAGTCTGCTATCAACAGGTGTATTGCCTCAATGTTGGGCAGCATGACCGATGCTTTGCGGGTGGTTCCCACCGAAGTCACCATCTCAGGCCCAATGCGATAAGTGGTAATGGTGTCACGCGATGCCTGTGCTGCCAGGCAGGTCAGGCCGGCAAGCTCGGCCTTGCTCAGGTCGGTTACTATGTCATCGAGGAAGGAATTGGCCAGCGCGGGCAGTGAGGCAATATTCTTAGAATTGAGAACCTGTTCGCCCAGCGCAAGCATGACCTGGGACTGCCGGTCGATTCGATCCCAGTCGGTATCCGGGCTGCGGATACGGGAATAGCTGAGAGCAGTTGGCCCATCCATGTGGTGCCATCCGGCCTTGAATGTTCCCAGTTTTTCCGGTAGATAAACGTCGACGCCACCGATGGCATCGATGGCCTCCGAAAAAGTCTGCATGTCTGCAATGGCGTAGTGATCGACTTGCAGGCCAAAGTTGTGATACAGCGTTTGTGCCAGGATACCGGGTCCGCCACCTGGTAGATCGTAGTACTCTCCGTAAAAATAGCTGGCATTGATGCGGCCATGGTCGCCTGGCTGATCGATTATCTCGCCATCAACGATGGGGTATCCAAAGTACCCTTCGGGACTGGTATTCCCCTCCAGACCAGGGATCTCCACCCATAAATCGCGAGGGATTGCCAGGATGCTTATATCTCCCTTCACGAAGTCAACACGAATGACGCGGATGACGTCAACCAGCCCGGTGCGATCCTGTTCGATGGATTGCCTGTCGACACCTGCTCCCAGGATGATCATCTGCTCCGGCCCGCCGCAAAGGGGTTTTGGGGCAGGGTCACCGGTAGGAGCCATCGACGGGGCCCTAGTGGCCGGTGTGTTCGTGGACATCGGGGCTGGGAGGGTCGGCCCCAATGGACGATTCATCTCTTCGGTGACCTTGCCTGGCCCCAATGTGATCAGCGTGATTGCCGCGACGAGGATGATCGACCAGGAGATTCGCTTCCTCGTGCTGGCTGTCGCCCACAGCCGCCACGTGTATTCCTTGCTCCGATGGGTGAGAGTGGGGATGTTTGTAAATCGAGATTTCATCTCAGTCCTGTTCGTGTCTGGATGTGCTGGTTCAAACGGGTATGATGAGAGAAGACCGCTGACCTGTACAAGGTGAGCGGTCTTCTAAAGGAGATGGAGATGGCGAGAGTTGAACTCGCGTCCGAAGAGTTAGTTCCCCCACGTCTACGAACATAGTCGATCTTTGTTCTTCCTCTGTCTCATGCCGATCGACAGGCTAAGAAACAGGCTAGTCGCTATGTTGTCTTAGATGTAGTCTAGCGGCAAAGCTACACCGCACCGAGGCCTTTGTGTCGCCCGTGATTGCCCCGACCTCGGCTGGGTCAGGCGGACGTGGCTCCGCTTTGGGAGCCAACTCTGCTCAGGCTGATTTAGGCAGCCATTGCAAGAGCTGGTGTCTGCTTGTTGGCAGTTATTGTTTTTGCCCCTTGTTCACGGGGGTGAGGCGCCCCGGTTCGCAATGAGATCACAGCCCCCCCCGTCGAAGCCGTTTCATCCCCTTGTATGGTTAATTATACACACTTCGTCTTGCTTTGTCGATGGTTTGCGCCTGCCGAGAGGTAATCTGCCCATAGGGGCACTCACCTTTCGTCGAGCAGTTGGGGATCGGATGGAATCTGTACTGCGAACAAAAAGGTGGCACCCTCAATACCAGGGCGCCACCTTTTTATAATGACAGACTCAGAAATCCGGCCTACCGGCGCTCGCGCTCCGGGTTGGCCAGGCCAAACAGTCCGGTATCCAGCTTGGGCTGGCGGGCTTTGTCTTCGTCTTTGCCGAACTTGATGGTTTCACCGCTTTCGGTGATCGCTTCGACGGCCAATCCCAGGCTTTGCAGCTCTTTGACCAACACGCGGAAGCTGGCCGGGATGCCGGGCTCTTCGATGGGTTCCCCTTTGACAATAGCCTCATAAGTTCTGACACGCCCTTGCACATCATCGCTCTTAACGGTGAGCATTTCCTGGAGGGTGTGAGCCGCGCCGTAAGCTTCGAGCGCCCAAACTTCCATTTCACCGAAACGTTGGCCGCCGAATTGTGCCTTGCCGCCAAGCGGTTGCTGTGTGACCAGCGAGTAAGGGCCGGTTGAACGGGCATGTACCTTGTCTTCGACCAGGTGAGACAGCTTCAGCATGTGGATCACGCCGACCGTGACAGGACGATCGAAGGGAAGGCCAGTACGACCATCGCAAAGGATTTGTTTGCCCACAATAGGCATTGGATCGAGGAACTCGTTCTGTGCCGCTTGCGCGATGTCGCGAAGTTCCTCTTCCGAGACATTATCCGGCACAGCATGATCGTGTTCGGCAAGCCACAACCGCAAACACGCTGTGATGGCTTGATGATCGATCTCTCGCCGTAGCCCGGCTGTTGGGCGTTCTTTCTCGAAGATCAAAATTGCTTCGGGGGTATAACCCTTCTCGCGCAGCCACTCGCTGAGTACAGCTCTGCGGGCATAGATCTGATCGATGCGTAGTTGATCGCGGTCATAGCGAGTGTCTTGCCCCAACCAGGCTTCGATGTAGAGACGTCGCGCTTCATCGTCGTCCTCGATGTCATCCGAATTGTACTCGTACTGCTTGAGCCAGGCCCAGGCATCGGTAGTCACTTGTGTCCAGGCGCGCTCTATCATCCAGGCGCGGGCCAGATCGGCTTCGATCTCGTCCTCCTGCGCGCCATCGAAAACAGGACTGACAGCTCGGAAGCCGAGGTGGCTGGCTGCCCATCCCAGGTGTGTTTCCAGGATCTGACCGATGTTCATTCGTCCGGGGACGCCCAGTGGGTTCAGAACAACGTCTACGGGAGTACCGTCCTCCAGGAAAGGCATATCTTCGATAGGCACAACCTTCGAGATGACGCCCTTGTTTCCGTGCCGCCCGGCCATCTTGTCACCTTCTGTTAGTTTACGACGTTGGGCCACGCTGACACGTACAAGCTGTTCGACACCGGCAGGCAGGTCTCGATGCTCCTCGCGGTTAAATATCCGGACATCTACTACCTTGCCTCGTTCACCGTGTGGCAGCCTCAGTGAACTGTCTTTTACTTCGCGGGCTTTCTCTCCGAAGATGGCTCGCAGAAGTTTTTCTTCAGGACTGAGCTCTTTTTCACCCTTAGGTGTGATCTTGCCCACCAGAATGTCG
This sequence comes from Anaerolineae bacterium, assembly GCA_016928235.1. Taxonomy (GTDB): domain Bacteria; phylum Chloroflexota; class Anaerolineae; order Aggregatilineales; family UBA3940; genus JAFGMS01. Next base: position 4,573 of record JAFGLD010000354.1, read on the forward strand.
TTGGGGCCTACTTCAGCTCCGATGCGGACGATCCCGCGGTCATCCAGGTCTTTGAGTGCGTCCTCGCCGACGTTCGGGATATCATAGGTGATTTCCTCTGGGCCGAGCTTGGTGTCGCGTGCTTCGATTTCATGCTTTTCGATGTGGATACTCGTGAACTTGTCTGCGTGGATCAATTGCTCTGAGAGCACGATGGCATCTTCGTAGTTACCGCCGTCCCATGACATGAAGGCACAGACCACATCGTGACCGAGCGCCAACTCTCCGTTATAGGTCGATGAGCTGTCTCCGATAACATCACCCTTATGGAGTATCTGTCCTTTGGTTACCACAGGGCGTTGATCGATGCAGGTGCTCTGATTAGAGCGTTGGTACTTACGGAGCTTGTAGATCCGTTCCTGTCCATCCGTGTAACGCACCACAACCCGATCTCCGGTGACGCTGAGTACTTCCGCATCGCGGTCGGCCACGATGACCTGCCCGGAATCGCGGGCTGCAAGACGTTCCATCCCTGTGCTGACCAGTGGAACGTCCGGCTGGAGCAATGGAACTGCCTGCCGCTGCATGTTAGACCCCATCAGCGCCCGGTTGGCATCGTCGTGCTCCAGGAAGGGGATCAATGCCGCGCTGATGCCAACGATCTGCCGGGGGGCGACGTCGATGTAGTTGATATTATCGACTACAGAAAATTTGAACTTCTGGTTCTCTCGAGCTGAAACGCGGTCTCTGGCAAAGTTGCCGTAATCGTCCAGCCGCGCGTTGGCCTGGGCTATGGCGTAGCGGTCTTCCTCGTCGGCGGAGAAATAGATGATCTCGTCTGTGACAAAGGGACGCACATTGACCGTATCGACCTTTAGCTTGGACAGTTTCTTGAGAAGATCTTCATCAACTAAAGTACCCTTTTCCGCAACCTTCTTTTTACCGTCCAGTATATCTTCGTTCAGGACGCGATGTAGCAAGCGCGGGTCATCAGGCGCGACTGCATGGAGCACGCGCCGGTAGGGTGTTTCGATAAATCCGTAATCGTTGACTTTTGCATAAGTGGCCAGGCGCCCGATCAAACCAATGTTCGGGCCTTCCGGCGTCTCGATTGGGCAGATGCGTCCGTAGTGACTGTGATGGACGTCTCGAACGTCAAAGCCGGCACGCTCTCGTCGAAGTCCTCCCGGTCCCAGGGCCGAGAGTGTTCGCTTATGGGTTAGTTCCGCCAGAGGGTTGGTCTGGTCCATGAACTGCGAAAGCTGAGATGAGCCGAAGAACTCGCGGATGGCCGTCACAATTGGCCTGATGTTGATCAAGGTGATTGGAGTCAGGTTGTCGTTCTCGCGAATGGACATGCGCTCCCGCACAACACGCTCGGTTCTGCGCAGCCCGACACGCAGTTTGTTCTGGATGAGTTCGCCAACCGTTTTCACTCGACGATTGCCTAAATGGTCGATGTCATCGGGATCGGCCAACCCATTGTTAATCATAATCATCCGCTCAATGACCTTGACAAGATCGAGCTTTGTGACGGTGCGCTGTGACCGCCGGATGGTGGTGTCCAGATCTAAGCGTTGGTTGAGCTTGTAGCGCCCGAAGCGATCCAGATCATAGCGACGCTGGTCGAAAAGCTGTCCCTCTAGATACTCCCGGGCATTATCCAGGGTAGGGGGATCTCCGGGGCGCATTCTTTTGAAGAACTCGATCAGCGCGGCGTCTGCTACAGTTTGGTTGGTCTTGAGCTCCCATATTGGCTCCTGGCGTAGTGTTCCCTCGATCAGGGGATGATCGGAGTTGTTATCTACATGGGCAAAGAGCGCGAGAAGCTCTTCGTCTGTGCCCTGGTCGATAGGAGAGAGCCCCTCTGTTCCATCTGATATAGCTGCCAGGGCGCGAAGCAGAATCGTCACCGGTATGGTGCGTTTGCGGTTGAACTTGAGGGTAAGATAGTCACTCCGCCTGGTCTCGAATTCCATCCATGCGCCGCGATCCGGTATCAATTTGGCTGCTGCCAGCGTCCGGCCGGTTGCCGGATCTTTGGTAATATCAAAATAGACACCAGGGGATCGGATAAGTTGGCTGACCACGACGCGCTCGGTCCCATTGATAATGAAGGTTCCATTGCTGGTCATCAGCGGAAAGTCACCCAGGAAGATGTCTGATACGATGACCTCGCCGGTTTCTGAGTTGACGAGGGCAACCTTGACATAAAGTGGGGCAGCGAAGGTCATGTCACGTTCCAGACACTCTTCTTCGCCATATTTAGGCTCGCCGAACCAGTATTGGAGATCGAACTGCCGTGATTCCTCGCTGTTGCCAGGGAAGAAGATCTTGAGGGTGCCGTTAAAGCTCTCGATAGGCGAGATCTCATCGAATAACTCTGCCAGTCCCTCTGATTGGAACCAACGGAAGGATTCGAGTTGAACCTCAATGAGTGTAGGGAGTGCGTGAACGTCTGAGATGCGCGCGTAGGACTTTCGACCCAGCTCACGAGTCATAGCCATAAAGTATCTCCTAAATTCGTAGTGGTACGAATGTGTGGCAGGCAACACAAAAACAAGGCCTCGCAGATGCGACTCCTTGAGTATGGGTTGCCGGCTGAATCATGGATGTATGCTGTTTGATATTCCGTGAATCCCTATTATAGCAGAAGTTCCCTTCAATGATCAATGTTTTTTTTAAACTCGGTAGGGCAAATGCATCTATGCCTCCTCTGAACCAGGTGCTTTGTTACAAAATCGACATACTCAGAGATGTTTTGTGGGACACCCTGTCGCGAGAAAGCTGTGTGCTGGCTTCTTGTATCAGGCCAGAAACATGTTGCTAAAAAACACCAGACAGGAAAACGCCTTTTCGCAAAATCGGGGATGGTTCATTGGCTCGTGACAGAAGGCAGGAAATGTCTCTATGCTTATTTGTAGGAAAAAATAGCCGTGAATATTGACGGATTGTGTCGCGCTGTCGGTGCGATTTCAGGCGAATGGCTTGCGCTCATCCGGTGATCCGCCGGTGCTCTTCCGATCATCCTCCCTGATTCTCGCATAGGGTTGTATTTCCCGGTGAGGTCAGCGCCCCACCTCCCGCTTACCCTCCCCGCCACCGTACCCCCCATTTATTGAGAAGATACTGTAGATTCTCTTTTGTGGATACCGTCTCGATCTTGTCCCGATTGAGGGTGCTTACATTATGTGTGTGCTACCAGTAAAATATTGGTTCGCGCATAGGTTGCCGGAGGCCTTTGGTGGTGGGTATACTTCACGCTGCTCTTGGTGGCTTTGTCATATTCAGACATTGGGATGCTCCTAATCTTCTTGGAATGTGACTATTCGGTTATTGGTGCCGGCTGCTTGATAGTTTTGAGTGACGAGTGATGGGTGGTGAGTGACAAGTTTACACTCGATGCTCAAGTTTTGTGGACATCGTCACCAAATGATGTGCTCAGGCATGGATGGGAAGACACCGGTTCCTGAGACCGTGGATTCCCACTTTTGTGGGAATGACGGTGAGCGTGTCGATGTGGCTTGAGCCATGTCCAAAAACCTTTTCCGAGCGGAACGAATGGGCAAACACACAATATGGAGACTATGTCAGATTTGGCCTTGGTCATCGTTTCGGCCACTGGGCTTCAAATTTGTACAATTTTTGGTAATCAGTTTTCAGTGATCAGTTCTCAGCCTAAAAACCAAAAGGCAAAGGTTACTACAGAGG
>JAFGLD010000355.1 GCA_016928235.1 Anaerolineae bacterium
ACATTTTTTGTGTATGTCTCCAGTGTTCAGTTTGCCTGTATTTTACCCCTTCCCCCCCTTTTTCCCCCGGAATTCTGCGTTGACCCGGATTTTCAAGAAATCCGACAGCAACCCAACCAGCCTGACGTTCAGCGGCAAAAACCGCCCTTCCTCCCTGAAATAGTAACGGGTGGCCAGAAGCCGGAACCGTTTGTCCCAGGACAAGATCACCTGTGGGTTCTCCAACCCCCACTTGAGGTAGGATTTCTCATCCAGCCCGCTGCTGCGGATGACGCTCCTGTTGGCAACCTTGACTCCATAAGGTGAGCTGGCGTCGAAGAATATCTCGCAGGCCGGAAAGCGATCGGCCAGCCTGAGCAGGAAGCCCTTGATCTCACTCTCGTCAAAGTAGTAGAACACACCTGCCGCGATGAACAAGACATTCTGGCTGACATTGATTTCATCGAGCCAGCCCACTTCCAGGAACGAGGTCGAGAGAAACTTGCGCCGCCTGGTCGCTTCGATGAACTGGCTGCGTAAGCGGATGACGTCCGGTAAATCCAGGTCGTACCACAACAGCGTGCCATTATCGACGCGATCAAAAGTGGTATCCAGGCCGCAGCCAATATTGACGATGGTCCCATTCGGGTATTTCGACAGGAAGGCCCGGATAACCTCATCGGTAAAGATGCTGCGGATGATCCAGGCCTGCTGTGTTAAGGGGCTGATGTTCTGGGTGATGGTAGCAAAGTCGTAGTCTATCTTATCGATGATGGCCACCGCGGTTTTGTCAACCAGCAGCGGCTTTTCCTTCCCGGACTCAAAAGCCCGGCCCCACAGAGGCAGAATGAGCGTCTTCTGTACATTTCCCAGGTCTACGGCAATCTTCTCGGACATTTTTCCCCTTGTTAGCATTTCTACTACATTACGGCGCGAAGGATCGCATAGCAGGATACGGCTAGAATGCCAATAACAAAGAATATCTCCTGAACACGCCCGGCAATGCGTTCGATACCCAGCCAGCGGTCGCGCTTGCGGTAGGTCGCAGTGACTTCAGCCTTCTCGCCTTTTTCCTTGTGCTGGACAGCAGCTGCGTGGTGGAGATTGCGGCGCACATCGGCCCGCAGGCCGATCATCCCGGCCACAACCGAGATACCCAGGGCAGGCAGGACAACCAGCAGCAACAGCCGCTGCCCGGTGGTCAGCGCCGGCGAGACCTCGGTGCTCAAGGCGAAGAAGGCAACGCCAAGCAGCGCAGTCGACAATGACATCATGAGCGCGTCGAGCCGCTCGGCAGAGGCTCTGGCGCGGTCATGAAGAATCTGGGCAAATCCTTTTCCCCGGACATCCTCTTTAGGCTTTGGTGAGCCAGCTTCAGATTGAGGCTCGGTCTTTTTGGCCATCTTTGCTCCTCTCAGAAGATAGTCAGATCACCTGTCTTTCGATGAGCACCGCCTTCATCGATCCCGCATTGTGAAACCTGTAAACCGTCTCCATCTCCGCCTTCGTACAGCCGACCAGAATCTTCAGCTCGGTATCACGCTTCGTCAAATCCACGGTGGCGACAACCCCCGTGACTGTGTCTCGATCCAGACTGCCCGCCCAGACATCGACCTCATTGCCATCGATGCTGGAGGTGCCTTCGAGGTAGCCGTAGTCCAGCGGGTAGACAATGCCCGGATGGCGTGGGTGCAGTGTGCCTTTTGGGCGATCCAGCACCAGGCGCGAACCGTGCACCAGCTCGTGGAGTGCAATCCAGAAATTCTCGTCTGTTGTGTCAGCTTCCATCTCTTACTCCTCCCCACAAGTATACGCCGATCCCGCCGCAGACACAGGATCAGACCAACCCTGGTAGATTTTGAAAGCCCACCCCCGCTAGTATTCTGACACATGACATATAACTCCCGCTTATCCGGTTTCTACAAACATTCTCTCACCGAGCGCGCCGACATCGTCGCAGGCTGGGCCGATCTCACCATCGAGGAGCGCGCGGCGCTGCTCGGCGAGGCAGGGCTGACCCCCGACCTGGCCGACAAGCTGATCGAGAACGCTGTCGGCGTCTATGGCCTGCCAATGGGCATTGCTACCAACTTCCAGGTCAACGGCCGGGACGTGCTGGTGCCGATGGTCATCGAGGAGCCGTCGGTTGTCGCCGGTGTGAGCTTTGCGGCTAAACTCATCCGTGCAGGTGGCGGTTTCCGAGCCGGCAGCGACCAACCGGAGATGATCGGCCAGATACAGGTGCTTGATATTGTCGATCTCCCGGCTGCGCGCGCCGCGCTCGAAGCACATACCGATGAGTTGATGGCGATTGCTGCTCGCTCCGACAACGTCATCGCTGGTTTGGGAGGCGGCCCACGAGGCATCGAGCTACGGACCTTCGATGATACACCGGCCGGCCCGATGCTGATCGTGCATCTGGTCTTCGACTGCCGTGACGCGATGGGTGCCAACATGGTCAACACGGCTTGCGAGCAGCTGGCAGCGCCCATCGAGCGCATCACTGGGGGTAGGGTGGGGCTGCGCATCCTGTCTAACCTGGCCGACCGCCGCCTGGCTCGCGCCGAATGCACCATCCCAGCCGACGTGCTGGCCTTCGAAGGCTACTCCGGTGAGCGCGTGGTGAGTGGTATCATCGAGGCGTGGGCTTTCGCTGCCGCCGATCCCTACCGCGCGGCTACCCACAACAAAGGCATCATGAACGGCGTCGATGCCGTCATCCTCGCCACCGGTAACGATTGGCGGGCCATAGAGGCCGGGGCGCACGCTTACGCCGCCCGTTCGGGTCGATACACCTCGCTCAGCACCTGGGGCAAAGACGCCAAGGGCAACCTGATCGGCAGGCTGGAAATGCCGATGGCTGTCGGGATCATCGGTGGGTCGACGCGCGTCCATCCGACCACCCGAGCGGCACTCAAGATCCTGAACGCCCAGACAGCCCGCGAGTTGGCCGAGATCATTGTATCGGTGGGACTGGCACAGAATCTGGCTGCCATCCGCGCGCTGGCCACCGAGGGCATCCAGAAGGGGCACATGACCCTGCACGCCCGCCAGATCGCCATCGCAGCCGGGGCTGAAGGAGAGCAGGTGATGGCAATCGCCGGGCGGATGCAATCAGAAGGCAACATCACGTTAGAGCGGGCCGAAGCCTTGTTAAAATCCGAGTGAGTGGTAGAGAGTGGGACAATTATGAAGCGTAACAATCATTCAGAAGACACCCAAGACCCCCTGTTGAAAACGCTCATCGAGGTAGGCATCGTTGGGTATGGCGCTTATGTGCCGCGCTATCGCCTGCCGGCCAAAGAAGTCTCGCGTGTGTGGACCGGCGGGATCGGCGCCGGGCCGATCTTAGAGAAATCAGTACCCGGCCTGGACGAAGACGTGGCTACCATGTCGATCGAGGCGGCGCGGAATGCCCTGGCACGGGCTCAGATCGATCCCGGCCTGATACGCGCGGTTTGGGTCGGCAGCGAGTCGCATCCTTACGCGGTCAAGCCGACATCGACCATCGTTGCCGAGGCCATCGGCGCGACGCCGCACATCCAGGCCGCCGATTGGGAGTTCGCCTGCAAAGCAGGCAGCGAAACGATGCAGGCAGCCATCGGATTTGTGGGCAGCGGCATGGCGCAGTACGCCCTGGCAATCGGCATGGACACAGCCCAAGGCCGCCCCGGCGACGCGCTCGAATATACGGCCGCTGCCGGTGGAGCGGCTTACCTGATCGGGCCGGGAAAAGACAGCATCGCCATTTTCGAAGCAACCTATTCCTATGTCACCGATACCCCCGACTTCTGGCGGCGTCCCGGCGAGATGTACCCATCACATGGCGATCGCTTCACGGGAGAGCCGGCCTACTTCAAGCATGTTGGCGCTGCGGGCAGAGCGATGCTGGAGGCGCTCGACGCGCAACCGGGCGACTTCGACTATGCTGTCTTCCACCAGCCGAACGTCAAGTTCCCGGAGCGCGCCGCCAAAGAGCTTGGCTTCACCCAAGACCAGATCGAGACCGGGTTGTTGGCAGGCAGGGTGGGCAATGTCTATGCGGGGTCATCGTTGCTGGGACTGGCCGCAATCCTGGATGAGGCCAAACCCGGCAACCGCATCTTCTTCGTGTCCTATGGATCGGGCGCGGGCTCAGATGCCATGGTGCTGCGCGTCACTGACCTGATCGCCGAGCGCCAGGGCCGCGCGCCGAAAACATGTGATTACATTGCGCGCCGCACTGAGATCGACTATGCAACCTATGCGCGTTATCGAGGCAAGCTGGCGACGTAGCGGACAGCCATCAACACGACCGTTAGCCCCCGATATCGAAACAGCTAACCCTGGAACCCCCAATCTCCGTCACCTTTGAGAGGTTCTGACAGTTGCCAAATAGCTTCTGATAGTCGGTGACAAGGATAATGATGTCAAGCTGTTTGTCATTTTAGTAATTTTAGTAATTTTATACGCTTAAGGAAAAGGTTTTCTAATGGAACTCGCTCGTCATTGGCGTCTTAACAATCAACGTTATACTCTTACCGGTTCAGTTTGTACCTGCTGTGGTAAGCAATTTGTCTCACCGCGCCCGGTGTGCGATGTGTGTCATGCTTCCGAAGTGTCAACCTACACCTTCGGGAAGCAGACGATGCATCATGAGCAGCCGGTGCCGGTTTTTGCAATGGGACAGGATTAGGATTACTGCCCAATGGAACTTCCACAACACTGGCGTCTCGCCGATCAGCGATACAGGCTGATTGGCGAGAAGTGCCCCCATTGTGAGGCGTCAATCTTTCCCCCACACGATGTGTGCCCCGAGTGCTCCAAACCGGCCGGATCGCTTTACACATTTGCCGGGACGGGGACCGTCTACAGCCACACAACGATCATCGATGCCCCGGAGGGGTTCGATGGGCAAGAGCCTTACGTTGTTGCAATGATTAAGCTGGACGAGGGTCCGTTGGTGACCGCCCAACTAACCGATCTGGACGGCCCGCCGGAGATCGGGATGCCGGTCGAGATGGTTACCCGTAAGCTGCGCACCGACGGCGACGCAGGCATTATTGTCTACGGGTACAAGTTTCGGACCGCCCTTGAGCACCATCAGGATGAGGCGGCTTCATCTCAAGATACTGCCGGTAAGTAAGATGCTCTTGATACAGACATGGAAATAAGATAAGTCACGCCAGAACCATACAACTGTCGTCCAATCGTATTCCAAATAGTATAGATAAGTGTAAAGACGCCGGAGCAGATGGGGATCTGCTCCGGCGCTTGTGATGACGGGTTGTTAGCTACAGCTACCCATGTCTATCTGTTAGCGCAAAAGCCAACGTCATGTGTGCTTTCGCCGGGTTGGAGGATGTTATTCCAGCCAACGCCCCCGGCCGTCACTGTGTTCCCGCTCTGGGACCAAACAGCGTTCCAGAAGTCGTAGATGGCGCCTGGTGTGTTGAAAGTGACCTGCCAATCGACGGGCTGACTGGTATTATTGGTTACTGTGACAATTGTACAGTAGCCGCCACCCCAGTCATTGTTGACCACAATGTTGACAGGCAAACTGGGAGCAGGCCCCATAGTTGGCGTAGAGGAGGGAATGGGCCCTGGAACATCTCCAACGATGACACCGTTGAGCTTAAAGGGTGACGGAGCTTCATTGGCGCCATTGAAGCTGGCCTGGAACCCTATCTCCACTGTTCCGCCGTTAGGCCCAATGACGATGTTCCAATCTCCAGGATTGTGAACCGTCACAGCCTGGCCGGATTGTGAGTGAACACCTCCCCACAAATTGCTGATGGTCTGACTGCCTGGGAATGTCCACTCCAGCATCCAACCATTAATGGGTTGAGCCGAATGGTTGGTAATCGTCACTTTGGCCCTGAAGCCGCCATGGGCTGTCTGGACCGAATTGATGGTCCTTGACGCCGGTGCCAACAAGACGTTGGCCCAGAAATCGTTCTCCATGTCGAAGCGATTGATGATCGGTCCATCTTCCCATTGATCTTCGATGGCATAATCTACATCAGCATCTGATGGCGGAACCAGACCACAAGGCTCACCGTTGACCGAGAACAGGGTTGGTTTCTGATTTGCGCCGCTGTAACTGGCGTTGAACCCAAAGGCCACGCTTCCTCCGTTGGATGGGATGACTCTGTTCCAATCCTGATTACTCTGGGCTGACACATTTGCGCCAGATTGTGTATAAGCCGCGTTCCACATCTCGGTGATTTGTTGATTCCCGGGGAAACTCCACGTCAGCGTCCAGCCGTCGATATCGGTGCCGGAATTATTGAAGATCGTCACATCCGTCGAGAAGCTGGAGTCATCCTCGTCCCGAGGACTGTACGATACTGAACAGACAGGCACAGGGATAGGAGTGGGTGTGAGTGTGGAAGTAGGCGTGAGTGTGGGAGTAGGCGTGAGTGTGGGAGTAGGCGTAGTTCCCTCAGGTCGATTCTGATCCAGGTAGGCCGACACCCAGGCAAAAGGCGCATTCCAGTTGATGGTGACTTCGTTGACTGGAAAGGCATCGATGTCGTCAATGTAGCACTTCTGGGGTGTCGTGTTGCAGGCCTCCCATAGCCCCATCGCTATCGTTGCCTTGTTGCCGGTGTCAGGATCAGCCAGATCGGAATATCTGGAGTTAGGCCCCCCGGAGATAAACCATTCGGGCACAGGCTGGAAGTGATAATCACTGCGCGGCCAGGCCTGATAGGCAAACGTGCGATGGTGCGGGTTATCCAGATCGCTATCTGTATCATACCGCCGGGTGTTGGTATTGGAATTGAGGCTGACATAGCTCATTCCCATGGCATTGCGTCCCATGAGGTAATCCATGCCAGCGATCATACCGTTCAGATATTTGGCTTGATCGCCGGTTGTGCCGACGAAATCACGAGCCAGGGCCATCACAATCATCTCGTTCATCACAAACGAGTTCGAGCCCCAGGCATAGCCGGAAGTGCCAGCCTTGTATGGCGTACCATAGCCTTCACTCTGCTCATTCGCCACAAACACATCAGCAGCAGCCACGACGTTATCACGAGCCGTCGCATTGCCGCCAACCATTGCCAGCGAGATCGTACCCAGGGCAGCCGTATCTTTCCAGGTCATCGAGCCGCTGCCCTCGTCACCCAGAACCGTAGGAACTGAGAGATAGTGCGGTGAGCTACTGATGAAAGTCCCATATTCCGCATCATTGGTGGTTAAAAACAGCTCGGCAGCTGCCCAATAAAACTCATCGGACAGGTCCGTATCATCGTAAGGGCCACCACCCATAAAGCGATTCGCCGCATACAGATCAGGATAAACATTGGCAGCATCCCAGGCAGCTTCGGCAGCAGCCAGACACTGGTCGGCGAAAGTAGCATCGATACCTGCCCAGATGCGAGCACATTGGGCACCCACGGCAGCCAGGTTCAAAGTGGCAGCAGTTGAGGGCGGATAAACAGCCCGCGAGCCGTAATCAGTGCGACCAATATCAAGGACATCATCCGCGCGGTAGGGGATGTCGGTCCACAGGGTGTCGTGCAGCATGTGGTGAGCCAGGCCGGATGCTGATGCTCCACCGGCGGGTACCTCGTAGCCGGCCCCGGCAGGCGGTACCTGCATGCGAAGCATGAATTCCAGTTCCCAGCGGGCCTCGTCAAGGAGGTCGGGGATGCCATTGGTCTTCTCATCATCAGGCAGCAGCATCGTGCCGTCGCCGAAAGCCGCCGGATTATGCTCGTAAAGGTTAAGCAATGTCCAAACAGAGATACCACCGTTGACGACGTATTTACCATGGTCTCCGGCATCGTACCACCCCTTGAGCCCGTTGACGCGATAGTCGTCCGTAAACATGGGCGTCTGGCCCTCCTGCACGCAGTTGACCCACACGGTCCCATCTGTTACGGTTCCGTCATCACCGCTTCCGCTGAAACATGGAACGCTTCCGTCGAACGGCGTACTCGGGTTAGTAGACTCGTCGTAGGGGTGTCCTGCGCCATAATCACCCCAACCGGTCGGGAGAATGTCGATGCCACTCCGATTGAGGTAGAAGTAGCGCAGTGCATGGGCAGGATGATGGAGATCATCTTTGATCTGAAAACCGGCGCTCATGTACTCAAGATGACCATTGTGCCATGGCGCATATATGATCAGATGATAAGAGTCCGGCACATTGAAATCCGTGAAGTCAATGATGTGGATGTAGTCACCGGAAGCCGCGTCATAGCCGTCGGGCGCGCCATCCCAGACCACTGTGTTGCCTTGTAGAACGGTGCCGTTGTGATATAAATACCAGGGAACAGGAGCCGTCGGCGTGCTGAAGCTGACGCTGGCAACCTTGGGCCCATTCACAAAGTAGCCGTTCTGATTGACCTTGACCATGCGCGTCACAGGGGGTTCGTATCGCTGACGATTCCACCCGTCTGTAAAGTAGAGGTTGTCGAAGCAGATTGTTGCCCCTTCGTTGGCAGCAGCTCCCAGGTGAAAAGCGAACTCGGCCGCCTTGTCATCCATCGGCTCATCGGTAAAGGGATCGGTTTTCTTGGCACCGTCAAACTCAAAAGAAATCGTTTGGGGAACCGTTGTGACGTTAATCGACTGGGACTTGTGGTCCGGAAAATATGGAGGATGCCCCTGGGTAATCTTCATGTCGATGCTGACATTTCTGTCTGCAAAGACGACGAAGCTGCCTGAGTAATGGCGGCCTTCGTAGATTTCCAACCGCCGATGCCTGGCCTGGACATCCCACTTGTTCGCGGCAATGTCCTCGACGGTAACGCAAAACTCCATGTCACCATCGCCATCTTGATCCCTGACCTCACTGGTGGCATGCCCCGGCCACGTCTCGGATGTGACCCAGGGCCAGCTTACGCCATTTTCAAAGTCGCTGTTGATGATCCAGTTTACCCATTCTGCTCGTGCCGACAATGTTGAAAATCTCAATATGCCAACAGTCAGCAAGATACCCAATACCAGAGTAGAAGAAATGATCAAAATGCGTCTTGTCTTAATTGTCATGATTGTCTCCTTGGCCTAACAATGTTAGGGGTTCTTCACTATATGCTTTCGTTGATGACTTTTCTGTAGTGAAGTTGTCGCGGGCGGTTCCTCCTTTCAGTTTGGATATTCCAACCGGGCTAAGCACAGCTATTCCTTGCAAACCAATGTGGGAGTACCTTGTGTAGGGATTTGAGATGTCTATCCGGACTCGCCTATACACAAGGCTAACTTTTTAGGATGCTGAGGTTTTTTGAGTAGAGCCCCATTGTCAGATTTGCGGATGACAAATATGTTGTTTGTATGCTGACCCCACAAAGCTATAATAACTTTGTCACTCACTGGACGACTCTCGGTTTGCTCTCATTTCACTGTCACAAAACTCCCATAAATCTCCCGCAAGGGTCATGTGCATCCAAGAGAATTGACATTGCTAAACTGACACGATAGATGGTTGGTCTTCCGGCTTGACATATAGATTGAGGAAAGAGCAGATGCTCTCTGACGACCGTACCAACCCAACCGCTAACATATGGGACGAAAGAAGTTTCAAAGCGTTGCTTGATCTGCCGCGTTTTCCCGTGCAAATCATCCAGGAAGAACCCTGGAAAAGCTGGCTCGAAGCGCGAGGTGGCATTCAGTCTGTACGGAGCTACTTGCTGACCTGTGATATGCCGCCCGGCCAGCGAGACCTGCTTCAGGCGATCTTGGATTATCCAGGCGCGCCGGTGGAATACTACATTGAGCGTCTGGGTATAGGTTCTAGTACATACTTTCGCCGAATGAACAATCTGACGATCCGGTTGTGTCCTTACCTTAACGATTGGGAAGCCGATACAAGTACAGCCGGCAATTTGCCGACGCCGTTAACCTCATTGATTGGTATGGACACTCTGTGGACAATGGCTTCCTCTGCCATATCACGGCCTGACGTTCGTCTTCTGACCATCACTGGACCTGGTGGTGTTGGCAAGACACGTTTTGCCCTTCAACTGGCTACCTGGATCGCCGCCGATTTTAAGGACGGTGTGTATTTTGTCCCGTTGGCTGCAATAGGTGATGCAACGCTCCTGGTGGCAGAGATCATGCGAGTGCTCGGTTTAGAGAATAGCGGCGGCCAATCGTTATTATTTACCCTTAAAGCTCACCTTCACGAGCGGCAAATACTGCTCTTGTTAGATAGTTTCGATCATCTGCTTGGCGCGGCTTCTGTGGTGACTGAGCTTTTGTGGCAAGCACCAGAGGTTAAGATCATCACTACCAGCCGGGAAATACTCTGTTTGTCTGGAGAGCATCGCTTCGAAGTTCCTCTGTTGGATGTTCCGGATCTACGGCAACTGCCTCCATTGAATGAGTTGTTGGAATATTCCGCAATTCGCCTGTTTGTCGAACGAGCCCAGGCTGTCTGTCCTGACTTTACACTTGCGCCGGAAAATGCTTCAGCGGTAGCTCAGATCTGCTGCAGCCTGGACGGATTGCCACTGGCCATAGAGCTGGCGGCGGCGCGTATCAAGCTATTTTCTCCCCAACAGATGCTATCCCAGATAGATAACAGGGCCGGCCTGGATTTTTTGAAGGGAGGCATGCGTGACAAAGATGTTCGACATCAAACATTATGGAACACCATCGACTGGAGCTACACATTACTCTCTGAAAGAGAGAAGAGCCTTTTTAGAAAGCTGGCAGTTTTTGCTGGTGATTGGAGTGTGGAGGCCGGCTTATCCGTATGTGATACGATCGATGTAGAGATGGAGATGGAAGTCTTAGTACATAAAAGTCTGGTGCAAGTTGTGAGTATTGATGGGTCTAAAAGCTCACGCTTTCAGATGCTGCAAACCATTCATGAGTATGCCGGGCAGCAGTTGGAGGCTGGCGGGGATCTTCACGAGATGCAAAGACGCCATGCATACTACTATTTATCACTTCTGGAAGAAGCTGACCAGTCTTCGGAAATGCCACTGCCCCGAAAACTAACTCATATCAAACAAGAGCATAGCAACCTGCAAGTCGCATTGAAGTGGGCCTTATCTGAGGAGCCAGAGACAGCCCTTCGATTGGTTGCGGGCATTTTGCCGTTTTGGGGACAGCTCAAGCTCATGAGCGGTGGGCAGCCCTGGGCCGAGCAGATATTGGCTCAAACCCGCCATCTCAAAATACCCACTCGAGTGAATGTGCTGTTGGGAGCCAGCTGGCAGGCAACTTCTCGGAACGACTATGTCAAGGGGGCATCCTTTGTTGAAGAAGCACTGGCATTGGCAAAAGAGCTGGACGACAAATATCTGATTGCCGCATCGCTCCATGGCGTAGGAGAGATCCTGGTAAATCAGCAGGAATACCAACAAGCCCGCTCTCTGTTTGAGGAAAGTCTGACCCTGTTTAGTGAGTTGGGCGATAAGGTTCAGATTGCCTGGACGCTTGATCATCTGGGGAACCTGGCACAACAAATGGCTGATCCCCTCCAGGCTCGGCTGTTATTAGGCCAAGCGGTGGATATATTTCAAGAAATAGGATATCCAGGGGAAAAGAGCGTTGCTCTTGTACACTTGGGACGTGCTCTACTGGATCTGGGTGAGACCCAACAAGCCCGATCATCCCTGGAGAATGCTTTGGCTCTACGTGAGGAGCTTGGTTTGCATTGGCCCAAAGATTGGGCCAATGATGTCTTAGGACATGTCCTGCTGGCACAGGGTGAATATGTATCTGCCGGTATCCTATTCAGAGAGAGTTTGATGCTGCATAGTGAGGAAAAGGACGAGTGGGGTGTTATCAGCTCCCTAATGGATTTTGCAGCCCTGGCCATTGTCCAAACCAATTATGCAGAAGCAGTACAACTGAGCAGCATGGTCAGTACTCGGTTTGGTGGATTTGCAGCCTCCATACCTGCGAAGGTGGCGCAAATGACAAAAACGATGGAAGCCAAATTTTTGCCCGTTGCCCAGGAGCATCTGAGCCAGGAAAGCTATGATCGGGCCTGGGAGGAAGGAAAGACTATGCTAATAGGCGATGTTGTATCCGCATTGAAAGATGGAAAAGCTTTACCTGTGATCAGTGCCAATCCGGATGAGCAGACAAAGAATCTTATCTGATACAGGTAGCCATACCATGACATCGCGTATCAGCCGGACAAAACTTGCGATTTGGCAATGTATTGAGTATCCTGGCTCGTGTTGCTCGACCTATCTGATACCCTGGCTACTCACCATGAACCGCTAAAAGGGAATGTCCATGAGACCGATTCACTCCAATTGTCCATCCGATTCCCTGCCTGGCCCTGTCTCCCGTCGTAGTCTCTTGAAAGTGATCGGCGCGGTGTTGGGGGGCGTGCTACTGGACGGCTGTACTGCCCAATCGCCTGCGCCAACAGTATCCCCCTTGGTAACACCATCCGATCCCCAGACACCATGGCCAACAGCAGCCCCTTCCCAGGTCGGCATCGCACAAGCAGCTACCTATGAACCCAAGTTGGTGCGAAAGCAAGTAGAGACCCTGTTTGACAGCCTGGGCGGGCTGCAAGACATCGTCAAGACAGGTGATAAAGTCGCGATCAAGGTAAACCTGGTAGGGGGAACTCAGGGCAACATCCCGCCCGCCGGGACGACCGCGCCTGAAAGCTACGTCACCCATCCGGAAGTGGCACGTGCCATCGGCGAGCTGCTGCTCGATGCCG
>JAFGLD010000356.1 GCA_016928235.1 Anaerolineae bacterium
CAACCTGAAACCATCTATGTTGCTGCCTAACTATGAGCATACCCAAGAGTACAGTTATTGCTGTGCGATGAAAAACTGATCACTGATCACCTAAACCAGACAGACCAAAAACCTGATCATCGAGTAACAGTAACGCAACCATTTTGATGCGCTAACCGAGCGGCTGGCGCATTCTTGTACTGCCAAAGGATATCAGTGCTGGAAATATGGCTTGTTTCTCATCGGAAACATTAAACTGTGATAATATCTACAGACTACAGTGTTGCAATTGATAGCATGTAGTGTGCCGTGTTCTCACAGTTTGATTACATCTTGAGAATTGACAGTTACCAATCCTTCGGAGGAAAATATGCCCAATCCCAAAAGCAATATTAGACCCATCCCCCCCGAAATCGCCGAGGCAGCAGATCGCCACGGCAACGATCCAATCGCCGTGCTGGAAGTCCTGCGCGACCTGGACGCTGCTCACGGCGGCCTTACGCCTGAGATGATCACAGATGCGGCCCATGCCCTGCGTATGCCGCCTAACAAAGCCTTCGGCGTCGCTACGTTCTATTCGATGCTTTCTCTGGAGCCGCGCCGGAATGTGCTGCGCGTCTGCGACAGCCCGGCATGTTGGCTGGCCAGAGCGACTAAAGGCGAGCCGCCGAAAACTGAGGCTGTGCTCGATGCTTATGCCAAAGAGCTGCCCGCTGGTTGGTCCGTCGAGCGGACCAGCTGCCTGGGGCTGTGCGACCGCGCCCCTGCGGTTCTTGTCAACGATGAGCAGGCCGGGCCCATCGAGGCGGGCGAGGCCAAGAAGGCCTGCCAGGGGCATCATGGCACTCCCACTGATTACTCAGAGCCGCGTCCGGGCGAACTGCGGGTCATGATGGCCAAGGCCGGGAAAATCGACCCCGATTCCATCGACTCGGCCATCGAGCACGGCGCTTATTGTGGGCTGGAGCAAGCTTTGCAGCGTACCCCGGAGGAAGTGCTGGTGGAGGTCGAGAACTCCGGGCTGACCGGCCGCGGCGGGGCCGGCTTCCCCGTTGGGCGTAAGTGGCGCTTCGTATTCCAGGCCACACGCACCCCCAAGTACATCCTCTGCAATGCCGACGAATCCGAGCCGCTCATCTTCAAAGACCGCGTCCTGATTGATACCAACCCGCACCAGATGCTGGAAGGCATGGCCATCGCCGGATATGCCTGCGGCGCTAACGACGGCTACATCTACATCCGCGGCGAATACGTCAGGCAAGCCGAGCGGCTGGAACGGGCCATCAAGCAGGCCGAGGCAAAAGGCTGGCTGGGCGATAACATCCAGGGCAGCGGCTTCAGCTTCCACGTCCACGTTCACATTGGCGCGGGGGCCTACATCTGCGGCGAGGAAACCGCGCTGATCGAATCGCTGGAAGGCAAGCGCGGCGAACCTCGTCTGCGACCGCCCTACCCGCCTTCCTACGGCTACCTGGGCTACCCATCGAACGTCAATAACGTCGAGTCGTATGCAGCCGTGCCACAGATCATCTGCAACGGCGCCGAGTGGTACAAGGGCTTGAGCAGCTACACCACCCCCGGCACCAAGATGTACATGCTGCTTGGCCACGTCAACAAGCCGGGCCTGTTTGAGGCGCCTTTTGGGTTGACACTGCGCCAGGTCATCGATGACTTCGGCGGCGGGATGCGCCCCGGCTCGACTTTCAAGTTCGCCCTCACCGGCGGCGCCGCCGGCACCATCGTGCCGCCTTCGCTGCTCGATGTGCCGATAGACTTTGCTTCCGGCCAGAAAGGCGTCGGTCTGGGCGCGGGCGCTTTCCTGATCTGCGATGAAAGCGTATCGGTGGTGTCGTTCCTGCGTGAGGAGCTGCGCTTCTTTGCCGCCGAGTCGTGCGGCAAGTGCACCCCCTGCCGCGTCGGCACCCACCGTGCCTTCGAAATCCTGTCCCGTATGGCCGATGGGAAGGGGCAGGCGGGCGACATCGAAGAATTAAGAGAGCTTTCTGACGTGATGTTCAACGCATCCTTCTGCGGCCTGGGCCAGTCGGTGCCTATCCCGATGAACTCAGCGCTTGGACAGTTCGCGGAAGAGTTTGAAAAAGCGGAAAAAGCAGTTATTAATGATTAGTTATTAGTGATTAGTAAAGGCATCCAGTCTGCAACCAGGTTATTGTGCCAAAGAACTAACAACCAGGAACTAATAACTAAAAACTGATTTATTCACCCGGAGATAAACTATGGCTGTAAACCTAACGATAGACGGCAAGCCCGTCGAAGTCCCTGAGGGGACGACCATCCTCAAAGCTGCGCGGATGCACGGGATCACCGTCCCGACGCTGTGCTATCACAAAGACCTGACCCCGACCGGCAACTGCCGCATCTGCGTGGTCGAAGTCACCGGGCAGCGATTCTTGCAAGCTGCCTGCGTGACGCCGGTGTGGGAAGGCATGGAAGTCAAAACCCACAGCGAGCGCGCCGTCGGTTCGCGCCGTAAGACGCTGGAACTGATGCTGGCCAACCACCCGCAGGACTGCCTGACGTGCGACGCCAGTGGATCGTGCGAGCTGCAAGATCTGGCCTACGAGTACGAGGTCGAAGTTCCCCAGTGGGGCTACAAGGGTACTCGTTACGTCACAGACAGCGATCCCAATCCCTTTGTGCGGGTCGATTTCAATAAGTGCATCCTGTGCCGTCGATGCGTATTGGCCTGCGAAGAGATCCAGGCGCGCAACGTATGGGGTATAGGCTACCGGGGCTTCGAGGAAGTCATTGTGGCCGGGGCCGACACCACCATGCTCGATGCGCGCTGCGAATCGTGCGGCCAGTGCGTCGCCTACTGCCCGACCGGCGCCCTGACCAACAAGATGTCTTACGGGCTGGGGCGCGCGCACCAGGTCACGAAGGTCACCACCACCTGCACCTACTGCGGCGTGGGCTGCCAACTCGACCTGGAAGTCAAGGACAACCGCATCATCGGGGTTTCCTCTAACCCTGACGCCCCGGTCAACGGCATGGCGCTGTGCGTCAAGGGCCGCTATGGCTACGATTTCGTCCACCACCCCGACCGCCTGACCAGGCCCCAGGTTCGCCGCTATTTGCTTGAAGGCGGGTCGAAGTCCCGCCAGGGCAGCAGCTGGGACTGGGTCGAGACCGATTGGGACACTGCTCTGGATATCACTGCCAGGAAGCTGGTCGCAACCCGTGACACGGACGGCCCGGACAGCATTGGTGTGTTAACGTCGGCCAAGTGTCTGAACGAAGAAAACTATTTGATGAACAAGGTGGCGCGGCAAGTGATCGGGACGAACAACATCGATCACTGCGCACGTCTTTGACACTCCAGCACCGTGGCCGGTCTGGCCACTTCATTTGGTTCCGGCGCCATGTCCAACTCGATGGACGATATTGCCAACGATGCCGAGGCAGTGCTGATCATCGGCTCGAATACCACCGAGCAGCACCCCGTCTTCGGCACCATGCTGCGACGCGCGGTCAACAAGCGCGGCCTGAAGATCATCGTCGCCGACCCGCGCAAGATCGATATCACTGAGTTCGCCGTGCTGCATCTGCGGCACAAGCCCGGCACCGATATCGCCTTGATCAATGGGCTGATGCATATCATTCTGGAAAAGGGCTGGGAAGATACAGCCTTCATCGAAGAACGCTGCGAGGACTTCGATGCCTTCAAAGAGACGGTCATGAATTACCCACCCGACAAGGTGGCGGAGATCACCCGTGTCCCAGTCGAGCAGCTCTACCAGGCCGCCGAAATCCTGGCCACCAACAAGCCCATGGCTGTCATCTGGGCGATGGGCATCACCCAGCACACCGTCGGCATGCGCAACGTGATGAGCCTGGCCAACTTGCAGATGCTGCTGGCGAATATGGGCAAGCCCGGCAGCGGCGTCAACCCGCTGCGCGGTCAGAATAACGTCCAGGGCGCCTGCGATATGGGCGGCCTGCCCAACGTCTACCCGGCCTACCAACCGGTCATCAACGAGGAGGCGCAAAAGAAGTTCCAGGATGCCTGGGGTGCCACCTCATCGCTCAAAGTCGGGCGGACCGTCACCGAGATGATCCCAGATGCTGCCGAGGGCAAGGTCAAGGCGCTCTACATCCTGGGCGAAGACCCGGTGATGTCTGACCCCGATACCAACCACATCCGCCACTGCCTGGAGGCCTGCGAGTTCATCGTGCTTCAGGAGATATTCCCCTCTGAGACGGCCCCTTATGCCGATGTGCTGCTGCCCGGTGTGAGCTTTGCCGAGAAGACCGGCACCTTCACCAACACCGAGCGGCGCGTGCAGATGGTGCACAAAGCCGTCGAGCCACTGGGGGAAGCCCAGCCCGATTGGTGGATTACCGCCGAGCTGGCTAAACGCATGGTGGCGGCAGGCGGCGGGCGCCAGATTGCCGCTGGCCCCTATGCCGGTTGGGATTACGCCGACAGCGACGCCATCATGACCGAGATCAACGCGCTGACGCCCTCTTACGGCGGCATCACCCATGCCCGCCTCGAAAAGGGCGAACGCCTGCAGTGGCCCTGCCCAAACGTCGAGCATCCCGGCACGCCCATCCTGCACAGCAAGCAGTTCTCACGCGGGCGCGGCAAGTTTATGCCCATCGACCATGTCGATCCCGCCGAACTACCGGATGCCGATTACCCGTTCTTCCTGAATACCGGCCGCGTGCTGTACCACTACCACGGCGGCGAGATGACCCGCCGTGCTCAAGGCTTGATGGAGGTCTACGGCCAACCGCTGATCGAAGTTAATCCGGAGGATGCGGCCAGGCTGGGTCTCAACGGGGAAAAGCGCGTGCGTGTCACATCGCGCCGCGGCAGCATTGAGGCCGAGGCATGGGTGACGGATCGAGTCCCGCCCGGCATGGTGTACGCCAACTTCCACTTCCCCGAGGCCTCGGCCAACGAGCTAACCATCGCCGCGCTCGACCCGGTGGCGAAGATCCCGGAGTATAAGGTATGCGCCGTGAAGGTTGAAGCGGTCAAGTAGACGCCGGGCAAAAGACGATGATGGAATGTGACCGGGTAGCTGGGGGCTGTATGCCCCGGCTACCCGGCAACCGTGCCTCTACGCCACAATCCAATCCGCCATCCGGCGCCGATAAAGTCTATTGCAAGCCTGTGTTTCACATCTCATCATCTATCACAATAAAATGTGCATCATATCCTTTTTCAGGTAAGTCGTTCACGTCCCGATTCCGGCACAAGGTGACATCATGTCAGAGTTCTTCAAAGTATTACCGCCTGGAGAAGCTTGTACGGTCTGGTTGGAGCAAGTGACGCATCTCGCCGAGACGGAAGCTATCTCCACGTATGATGCTTTGGGGCGCATAGCTGCACAGCCGGCTCGCAGCCTGGAGGCACTGCCTGCTTTCCAACGCTCGACAGTAGATGGTTATGCAGTTCAGGCAGCCAGCACATTTGGCGCTTCCGATTCGATTCCGGCGTACCTGCGTGTCGTGGGCGAAATCCCGATGGGCCAGACAGCCACTGTGACGGTTGGCGGCGAAGATGCTGCTCTGATACACACAGGCGGCATGATCCCACCCGGCGCAGATAGCGTCGTGATGGTAGAACACACACAGGTGTTTTCTGAGACCGAGATCGAGGTTTTGAGGCCGGTGGCGCCCGGTGAAAATGTATTGCAAGTCGGGGAAGATGTGACACCCGGCACAGAGATTTTACCCGCCGGTCATCGTATCCAGCCTCAGGATATCGGCGCGCTGTTGGCACTGGGGCTGACCGAGATCTCGGTAGCCCGCAAGCCGCACATCTGCCTGTTCTCGACCGGCGACGAATTGGTCGATCCTGCCGTCCGAGATCTATCGCCCTGCCAGATCCGCGACATCAACAGCGGCACCATCCGCGCGCTTTGTGATCGAGAAGGCGCGGATGCGCAGATCATGGGAATCGTGCCTGACAACCCGGCATCGCTCTACGATACCATGACCAGCACGTTCGCCCAGGCGGATATGCTGGTGGTCACGGCAGGCAGCAGCGTCAGCGTGCGCGATATGACTGCCGCAGTCATCAACCGTCTCGGAAAACCGGGGGTGCTGGTGCATGGCGTGGCAGCGCGCCCCGGAAAGCCCACCATTCTTGCCGTTGTGGACGGCAAACCGGTGATAGGGTTGCCCGGCAATCCGGTTTCGGCAATAGTCATGTTCAGTTTGTTCGGTGTTCCGGCGATAGCACAACTGCTCGGCGCGGAATTGCCATTCCGGGTGAAGATTCAGGCACGTGCTGCCGCAAATGTGCCGTCAGCAGCCGGGCGTGAGGATTATGTTCCGGTCTGCCTGTTTACTCGTGAAGGGGAACAATGGGCCAGGCCGGTCTTCGGCAAAAGCGGCCTGATCTTCACCCTGGTTGGCGCGCACGGGTTGCTAAAAGTGCCCCTGAATGCCACCGGGCTGCGTGAAGGAACATGGGGAGAGGTGATCCTATTCTGATGAGTGATAATCGCAATATTTATCTGGAAGATATTCCGCTTGACGAGGCACAGACACGTTTGTTGTCGGCGCTGGAATCGTGTGATAAGTGGCAGTCACTGCCAGGCGAGCGGGTGTCGCTGGATGGAGCCTTGGGGCGCGTGACTGCTGAGCCGATCTGGGCCAATGTCAGTTCTCCACACTATCACGCCGCAGCGATGGATGGGTACGCAGTTCGGGCCTCAGACACGCTCCATGCAACGGAAACGCACCCCGTGTCACTAGCCGTGCCCGGCCAGGCTATTCCGGTGAACACAGGCACCCCGCTGCCGAATGAGACTAACGCGGTGATCATGATTGAGAACACACAGTTGATCGGTAAGGATCAGATCGAAATCCGCACGGCGGTTGCGCCCTGGCAGCATGTTCGTTTGGTGGGTGAGGATATGGTCATGACGGAATTGGTCTTACCTGCCAATCATCGACTACGTCCGGTCGATCTCGGCGCAATTGCCGGGTGCGGCCATACGGATGTACTGGTTCGCCGTCGCCCCCGTGTGGCAGTGTTACCCACCGGCTCCGAGCTGGTCTCACCCAACGAATCACTCCAACCCGGCCAGGTGATCGAATATAACAGCATCGTCTTAGGGGCGCAGATTCGGGAGAACGGAGGGGAGTTTACGCGCTGGCCGGCTCTGCCGGATGAACCGGAAGCAATACGATCCGCCATCCTCGAGGCGTCGGCGAGCCACGATCTGGTATTAGTTCTGTCTGGATCATCGGCAGGATCGAGAGATTTCACAGCGCGCGCCGTCCGTGAGGCGGGCTCGCTGCTGGTGCACGGCGTTGCAGTTCGTCCCGGTCATCCGGTAATCATAGGGTTGGTCAATGCGGTGCCGGTGATCGGTGTGCCGGGCTATCCGGTTTCAGCGGCGCTGACCGGAGAGATCTTTGTCCAGCCAATGCTGTATCGTTGGCTTGGACTGCCCGCGCCACGCCGCGAGCAGATCAAAGCTACGTTGACGCGCAAACTGACTTCGCCCGGCGGTGATGACGACTTTGTGCGTGTTGCAGTGGGACAGGTTGGGGATCGTATGTTGGCGACGCCGCTGACACGTGGAGCCGGTGTGATTACATCACTGGCGCGGGCTGACGGTCTGCTGCACATTCCCCGCTTCAGCGAAGGGCTCAACGCCGGGAGTGAGGTCGATGTGCAGATCTACCGCTCACGGGACGAGATCGCGCAGACTGTAGTCGCTGTCGGCAGCCATGACCCCATGCTGGACTTGCTGAGCCAGTTTCTCGCTGTCCGATATCCCGGCTACCGATTGTCGTCAGCTAATGTGGGCAGTCTGGGGGGGCTGATGGCGCAAAAACGCGGCGAGGCGCATCTTTCCGGCACACATCTACTCGATCCCGAAACCGGTGAATACAACACTTCCTATATCCACCGTATATTAGGTCATACGCCGGTACGCGTGGTAACTTTTGTGCATCGAGAGCAGGGGCTGATCGTGATGCCGGGGAATCCGCTGCGCATCACATCGCTGGACGATCTGGAGCGCGCCAGTTACATCAACCGTCAACGGGGGGCAGGAACTCGTGTACTACTCGACTACGAGCTGGGCAAAAGGGGAATCGACCCCAGCAGGGTAACCGGTTACGATCGCGAAGAGTACACGCATATGGCAGTGGCTGCTGCCGTGGCGTCCGGAAGCGCGGATTGTGGGATGGGCATTCACAGCGCGGCAACAGCATTGGGTCTGGTGTTCATTCCGGTAGCACACGAGCGATACGATCTGGTTATCCCGGCACAGTCTTTCGATCTGCCCATGATCCGGCACATTCTGTCATTGCTGAACGACGCGGAATTTCGCGCCGCCGTCGCTGCTCAACCGGGTTATGATGTATCTGCAATGGGGCAAGAGGTGTCTCTTTAAGCCGTCCATTGCGGAACAAAAGTTGCTCCTTTTTGCCTTTCTCACAATATGAGTATAATGGAAACAGAGTAGTTTTTTGTGTTTTGGCATACAGTCAATTGCCAACAGGGAAGATGGGCACGGGATATCAAGCCCAAATCATTTCCACAACACACCATTTCTCGTCCATATAAACAATCAAGCCAGGCAGTTATGGAAACTATCACCATCGACGTTGCTATATACGGCCCGCTGGCCCGTGCTGTTGGAGGAAAACATATAGCGTGTAAAAAGATCGAGATGGCGCCAGCCACGACCTTAGGAAACCTCAGAGCAGCGCTGGGGATCAAGGAGGAGGATACAGGCTACATTTTCATTAACGCGATTCTATGCGATGTTCCTGGGCTTCATGCCAGCCGCAATCTCCCCCTCAAAGACGGCGATCACATCGGATTTTTCTCAAAGGTTCACATGTGGCCCTACCAGTACCGCGATGGCGCACAGATGACCCAAGAGCTTAAAGACACCCTTAGAGAGCGAGGGGCGATGCATCACTCTTATTCAACGTCAGGAGATGATTGTACAAATCATTCGGTCAAGTAAAAGGAGCCTCAATATGCCAAAGAAGATTCTTCGCATCAATATGACGGATAAGAAAGCAACCTATGAAGATGTCCCCGAAAAGTGGTCTCGCTGGGCCGGTAGAGCACTGACATCTGCTATCACCTTCGATGAGGTCGAGCCGACCTGCCATCCCTTGGGACCGAACAACAAATTGGTCATCGCTCCCGGTTGGGTAACAGGGACACCGGCTGCTCCAAGCAGCGGCAGGACATCTTTTGGCGGGAAGAGCCCGCTCACCGGAGGCATCAAAGAGGCCAACGCCGGGGGATTATCTGGCCAAAAGATTGCCAAACTTGGCCTGGCAGCAATCATCCTCGAAGGGCATCCCAAAGATGGAAAATGGTACACCCTGGTGCTCAACCGGAACGGTGTCGAATTCAAGGATGCGGCCCCCCTGATGGGCAAAGGAATGTACGAGATCGATGAGATCCTGGGAAAAACCTATCCCAATACGGCTATCATCGGCATCGGGCAGGCCGGAGAGATGAAGCTTTCCAACGCAGGGATATCAGTAAACGATAGCGAGAACCACCCTGGCCGCTATGCAGGCCGCGGTGGCATGGGCGCTGTGATGGGCGTCCGTGGCGTGAAGGCTATCGTGGTCGATGATACAGGTGGCCCCGGTGTAGAGATCGCGGACAAGGAAACCTTCGAGGCCGGGCGCAAAAAGCTGACTGAAGCCATCCTGTCACATGATCTGACCAAGAAGGGTGGCGGGTTGCCTTCTTATGGCACCGCCATCCTGGTGAATATCATCAATGAAGCCGGGGGTTTGCCCACCCGCAACTTCAGCACAGGGCAGTTTGAAGGCGCCGCCAAGATATCCGGTGAAGCCATCGCCGAGGTGATTGAGCAACGATGCCAGGGTGCAGACTCTGAGGGAACAATGGGGCATGCCTGTCATCCAGGCTGTATCATCAAATGCTCCAACGTCTACCCTGATGAGAGCGGTAAACATCTCGTTTCGTGCGTCGAGTATGAAACCGCCTGGGCACTTGGCGCCAACTGCGGCATCGACGATCTCGACTATGTGGCCCAGATGACACGCGAGTGCAATGATGTTGGCCTGGATACTATCGAAGCGGGCAACACTATCGCCGTTGCAATGGAAGGCGGCCTGCTCGAATTCGGCGATGGCGCAGGCGCGCTCAATCTCTTCGATGAGGTACGCAAGGGCACACCGCTGGGGCGCATCATCGGGCAGGGCGTCGAGGCGACGGCCAAGGCATTCGGCGTTTACCGTGTCCCGACCGTCAAAGGCCAATCGATGCCCGCCTACGAGCCCCGCGCGATCAAAGGCATCGGCGTAACCTATGCCACCACTCCCATGGGAGCTGATCACACTGCCGGCTATACCATCGCCCCTGAAATAGCCGGCGTTGGCGGCAAGGTCGATCCGCTCACCGATGAAGGTAAGGCCGATCTCTCTCTCACCTTCCAGGCTGCCACGGCCTTTATCGACAGCACAGGTTACTGCCTGTTCATCGCCTTCCCGATTCTGGACATCGCGACAGGGTGGGCAGGCATGGCCGAGACCGTAGCGGGTGTCACCGGCATGGCTGTCACCGGCGATGATGTGGTGCCAATGGGCAAAGAGATTCTGAAGATGGAGCGCCTGTTCAATGAGCAGGCCGGGTTCACTTCCGAGCGCGATCGTATTCCGGAGTTCATGCGCGAGGAAGCACTTCCGCCGCACAATGTTACCTGGACGATCACAAATGAGGAGCTCGATCAGGTTTACAGTTGGGTACATAACGGAAGCTAAACATGCAGATCGATGTCCGAGTCTTTGCCACCCTGCGTCGTTATGTGCCTGAACTGGGTGTGGGCGAAACCATAAAAATGGATGTAGAGTCTGGCACGACATTAGTTGAAATCCTGGATCACCTGAATTTGCCGCGCGAAGAGGTGAAGATTGTGATGCGTAACGGCCGTCAGGCCGATCTTGATGACGCAGTCCAGGAGGGGGATCGAATCGCCTTCGTCCCAGCGATTGCAGGGGGGTAATAGCTTTGGCAGAATGCCTATCACCGGCTCGATAGGTCATACATGGTAAGCTTTTGACGATCCCGCCCCAGATCTGGGGCGGGTCGCTTTTATTCGATGATCACATTTTAGGTGCTGGATTCTTGTGTTTATAGTCGCTCAAACACTTGTGTGAGGGTCGATGATGGTCAAATTTCAGCAGCAATTGTGGGGCTACGAGCTTGCCTATCCCGACGATTGGGTACATCGCTCGATGGGAGAAGTAGAGGGCTTTGCCGCCCATCCCGAAGCTCTTGAGCCGGCACAGAACGATCTGAAATCGGGTCATCTCTTGGCGCGAGCGGAATGGAATGGACTGCTCCATTCCATCGAGGCGCTCTGGCAGGCACACATCGGCAAAGTAGCCAGCATGGTCGGAGCAAAGAAGATCGGAGCCGCGCCATGGACATTGGCCGGAGCGGAAGGATTTGAAGCCGAGATTGTCTTACCCAAGAAGGAGCATAACCGTCTATGGGCAGGGTTTCTCTCTCGTGGGACGATCTTGCTCGAATTCATGGTTGCCCATCCGCTCAATGATCGCTCCTGGTTTGAGCCCCAGGTGACAGCGATCCTCAAAAGCTTGCATTTCGCGGCCCATGTCGATGGGATTACCGTTCATGAGTGTGGCATTCCTCTACCACCTGACTGTTTAGAGGTAGACCCCACTGAAGTCCTCACGGATATCTCCGATCCTGCTATGTGGCAGGTGTTTGAGACCCCACATTCGATCGGAGGGCTCCAGGCATTCTACTTGCGAGAAGCGCCCCACTATGGGTGGACAATCGAGACCTTCCAGCCGTTCCCTGGCGATCACGACCTGGGTTTTGCCCGGCTAGGCTTGTGCCGGGAAGAACGCCTTATTGCGTTAGGACTACTCCCCTACCGGGGACATCAACTTGAGCGTGACTTACCGGGACTCATTGCCGTGCAAAATTTTACACCGGGGCATACAAAATAGATTGGCTCTGTGGTAGCAGATGAGGATTTTGCTCAGGCTATTTCCGTGGTATCGCGAAACTTGCTATGTTCCTGCCGGGTTCTTGTGAGAATAGTAATTGATCCAGGACTGCGGCTCATGGCAAGTTATGCACTATTGCGAAATATCACGTTGTGTTGCGCCAAGCTTTCCGGTAATAGCTTCGGACAGGATCCGCTCAGGATGGCTGTAGACATTGAACTGGCCACGGCGGGCGTAGCCGATCAGGGTAATCCCCGCCTTCCGTGCCATTTCTACCGAGAGCGAGCTGGGAGAGGTGCGAGAAAGCACCACCGGAGCGCCGATCCGCATCGCTTTTTGCAGCATTTCTGAGCTGATACGACCTGTGGTCATCAGAACTTTATGAGAAAACTCCAGCTCATCGAGCAGATAGCGCCCGGCGATTTTATCGAGGGTGTTGTGCCGCCCGATATCCTCGGCGACGATCCGGGGGCACTGCCCATCGCTCAACACCGAGGTGTGGACACCACCAACCTGGTTGTACAATCCCTGGCTACTCATCATCTGTTCCATCAATCGGCCGATTTGGTCAGGGGTCAGCGTTATCCCGTTGTGATGAGGTGACACAACCGCAATTGGCTCTGCGGCGGTTACTCCCCCGGTACAGCCCGAAGTGCGGCGCCATGAGCGCGGCTCTTCGGCACTGTGACTGAGCCAGACATCCACATTGTCACCCGTCGGGCAGACCCGCACCGAGACGATCTCATTCCGCTTCTGCAAAACACCTTCGTTGAACAGGAAGCCGACAGCCAACGCCTCCAGGTCGATAGGAGTACACATAAAAGACAGCCAGACCTGGCCATTGACCGTCAGCGACACAGGCGCCTCGACAATCACCCCACCGTCGACGGACTGCCACTGCCCACTGCTATGCTGCTGATAACGGATTGGCTGTTGAGCTTGTGACATCAACAAACGTCTTATCTCCCGACAACATGATCGATCATAAGTCTTTACTTGCAAACTCCAGAATACGTCGGCAGCAAAAGCTCGCTTAACCACATGCTTGTGCTGTGAAGCTGTAGACTGTGTGGATATCCATGTTATCTGACATTCTCCTGCCGATCGTGAAGTCGGCAGGAGAATGATCAAGTCATTGTTCGCCTATGCAATGGGCTCGATGCTAACCGCGCATACCTTGTACTCTGGTATTTTGGAAACCGGATCAAAGGCAGAGTTGGTCAGCGTATTGGCTGCTGCCTCGGCAAAGTGAAATGGGATGAACACGATGCCAGGCTTGATATGGTCGGTGACGCGCGCACTCAACTCGATCTGGCCGCGCCGGCTGGTGACGCGCACCCGCTTATGGCCGTTCAGCCCAATCTGCCTGGCGTCGGTCGGGTTGATCTCCACATAGGCTTCCGTGACCTCGCTGTGCAGCTTCTCGGAGCGGCGGGTCATCGTGCCGGTGTGGTAATGGAACATGACACGACCGGTAGTCAGTACCAGTGGATAATCGGCATCGGGCAGCTCCGCAGCAGGCTTGAATTCGAGCGGGGCGAAGACCCCCATTCCACGCGCGAACTTGCCCTTGTGCAAGTAGGGCGTGCCGGGATGATCCTCCGATGGGCAGGGCCACTGCAGCGAGCCCAGCTCTTCCAACCGCTGGTAGGTGATACCGCCATAGCTGGGGGTCAACTGGGCGATCTCTTCCATGATCTGCTGAGGATCGGTGAAATCGAAGCCGCTTGCCCCCATCTTCTGCGCGATCTGGCAGATGATCTCCCAATCTTGCCTCGCCTCACCAACCGGCTTAATGGCTTTGCGTACCCGCTGGACACGGCGCTCGGTGTTGGTAAATGTACCGTCTTTCTCGGCAAAGGTCACACCAGGCAGTACTACATGTGCGAGCGCAGCCGTCTCGGTCAGGAAGATATCCTGCACAACCAGGAACTCAGCCTTCTCCAGGCAATGACGGGCATGGTTGAGATCAGGATCAGATAGCATGGGGTTCTCTGCCATGACATACAGGGCACGGATACTCCCGTCTTCGGCCCCGTTGACCATCTCGTTAATAGTCAACCCAATAGTGAGCGGCCCTGCGCTGCCCCAGGCATCCTGGAACTTTTTCTGTACCTCTTCAGATGTGACAGCCTGATAGCCAGGATACACATTAGGCAGGCCACCCATATCGCAAGCACCCTGGACATTGTTCTGGCCGCGTAGCGGGTTCACACCACCGCCAGGAATGCCCATATTCCCGCACAGCATAGCCAGGTTGGCCGTCGATTTGACATTGTCGGTGCCGGTCGTGTGCTGGGTAATGCCCATGGCATAGATGATGGCGGAGGGCTTGTTCGTGGCATACAGCCGGGCGACTTCACGCAGGGTATCGGCCGGTACATCGGTGATCTCAGCTACCTTCTCCGGCGTGTACTCGGCTACCTGCGCCTTCAACGCCTCATAGCCCTCGGTGCGCTCAGCGATGAACTGCTCATCGGCCAAACCCTCCGCGATGATGACATTCATCAGCCCGTTAAACAGCGCCACATCGGTGCCGGGCTTGAAATAAACGAATATATCGGCCCAATGTCCAATCTGGTTTTGTCGTGGGTCCATCACGATGATCTTGGCCCCGCGCTTCTGCCCTTTCAGGATCCGCGTCGCGATCAGCGGATGCCCCTCGCTGGTGTTCGAGCCAATGATGAGAAAACAGTTGGTGTCTGTCTCGAATTCAGGGATTGAATTCGTCATTGCACCACTCCCAAATGAAGCGGCCAGACCGGCCACAGTGGGAGCGTGTCAAAGACGGGCGCAGTGATCGATGTTATTCGTCCCGATCACCGCGCGGCTCCATTTCTGCAAGATGTAGTTTTCTTCGTTGGTGCACTTAGCTGAAGCCAGCACAGCGATGCTGTCCGGGCCGCTCTCAGCCTTGATAGTGCCAAATCTCTCGGCGATTAAGGTGAAAGCCTCCTCCCAGCTTGCCTCGACCAGCTCACCGTTTTTGCGAATGAGTGGTGTCTGCAGGCGGTCGGCGTGATTAACAAAAGCATGGGCATTCCAGCCCTTGATGCATAACCCGCCTTCGCTGATTGGGTGGCCCTTGGCCGGCAGCACCCCAGCTAACTGGCCATCAAGCACCTGCAAGTGGAGGGCACATCCCGTTCCACAATAGGGGCAGGTAGTCAAAACATTGGTGTATTCGATCATTTTTCTCTCCGTCAAAAGATGGCTCAGAGTGAATGCTATCAACTGCCACTGCCACAAAAAGCACACTCATAAATACATTTACAAGCGTGTTACCTGGCATGGCAAATCTTGTTCGACAATTGTCTTTTCAAGCTCACAACAGATGTATAGATATACCCAGGAAGCACAGCCCGGATTGCCGGGTGATTGGCACTTGGGTGTGGTAGACAAGGATTGAGCTTGTTTTCCCAGTTCCAGTTCGAGCCTAACATAGAAAAGAAGTAAAAACAATAGAAGTGAAAATGGAAAGTGACAAATGACATCGAGAAAAAGAGCAAAAGCAGGATACTCGACGATCGCGTTTTTGCATTAGTCGACACAGGGTCTCTTCTCAATAACTTGGGGTAGTTCCTTGGCTTTTTAACCGTCGAC
>JAFGLD010000357.1 GCA_016928235.1 Anaerolineae bacterium
CGGATTTGCGCAACGTTTGGGCAAAATTCGCGTCAAAACCAATGGATGGTATTGCGATCTGAGCATTCATTCACGGGTATTGGATTTTGTCTCACTGATCTGAAAACACAGATTCTCAGAGGCTCAATCGCTCTTGACTCAACATCCGCTCTCGTGTTTAATCAAACCCAGCACTTAGTTTCAATACCTGGCATTCAGCTCTTGGCACTCAGTTCAGAGTGTCTATGATGGGAGGAAAATCACAAGTGGGTACTACTTTACAGGTTCCATACAAGTCTCAATCATCCACAACTGCAGGTTATTCGGCCAACGACTGTGGCCCGGCCTGTGTCGCGATGATGCTGGCTGCTACAGGCCGGGATGTCACTATCGACAGTTTGTACAATCATCCCAGCATTGCTGGACAGAAAGGTGGCATTGCCATTGGTTCTTTGATGACCTTGAGCAAGGCTTATGGCATTCCGCTCCAATTCGCCCGGCTGTCTCTCGATACGCTCAAAGAGAAGATCGATAGTGGTTGCCCAGTGATGGTGCTCGCGGATTACAAGCCCATTGTTGACAATAAGCTGAATGGCGTTGCCACCAATGGTTTGTTTGGGCACTTTCCCCTGGTCGTCGGTTATGACAATGATGCGATCATCGTTCATGACCCTTACTGGAAAACAGATGCGGGCGCTTATCGACGCTGGCCGACGGCTGTGTTCCATAAGGCCTGGTTGGGTGGACTCGGCTCGTGGGGCAATAACTACAACGGGCAGAGCGTCTTTCCGATTAACCCCATCGCCCAGCCGATTGTGACCGAGGAGATTTCCTTCCCGATAGACGACGGGCTCAAGCGGCGCATCCGGGCCAAGGCGTTATTCGAGGGAGAGCCGATCCCCAGGATTACCAACCAGGATGAATACGATCAGGCTATTGCCTGGTTGGGAGACTGGGGACAATATGGCGAGATTTACTATGTCCGGTCCGGTGATACATTGGGATGGATTGCTCAGCAGCGATTCGGAAGGGCAAGCTTCTCTGATGGACTGGCTGCTTACAACGGTCTTGATGACCCCAATTATCTCAAGGTTGGGCAGAAGCTCTTGATCCCGCTGCCATTGCTGGAAGAAGCGGTTATGCCATCGCCCGATACAGGATCGAGCACATCTCAGACCTACACCTTTACCAACCAACAACTGATCAACGCCTTCTACCGGGTCTATCGGGCACGTGGTGGCAGCGCCAATGCCTACTGGGCAGCCCTCGTCGCGGCAGAGCTGGAATACCTGGCCACCGATCGAAAGGCCAAATACACCGGCCGGGCCCTCGGCGATTTGCCCAATTTGCCGGCTGATATCAAGCGAGCCATAGCTTTAGAGCTGGGAGTATAGACAGGGTTGACCGGGCAACGTAGGGGCGGGTCCGAGATCCGCCTTTATTGGATCATCATTGCCGCCGGCCTGATCCTGCGGCTGATCATCGCGCCTTGGGGCGGACACCCGGGCGATCTGGCATCGATGACCGGTTGGGCGACAGCACTCGATGCACATGGCCTATCCGCAGTCTACGCAACCTCCGATGCCAATTATCCACCGCTGGCATTGGCCATCCTGTCGACATCTTGTTGGGGCTATAGGCTGCTCGGAGGGGGCGAATGGGCTGGGCCACTGTGGTGGGTGATGCTCAAACTGCCCATCATTCTGGCCGATATGGGCATCGGTTTGCTGATATGGCGGTTGGCTCAACGGCACAAGAGAGTGACCTGGTTGGCAGCCAGCGTCGCGTTGAACCCGGTTCTGATTTATTTGAGTGCATGGTGGGGACAGTACGAAAGCCTTTACATGTTGGGGGCACTGGCAGCCCTGACTGCCGTGTTAGAGGATCGACCCTGGTGGGCCGGTGTAGCTTTGGGGCTAGGGGTGATGATCAAGCTACAGGCCGCGGTCATCGCGCCCCTGGTACTCCTGGTACTGTTATCCGGTCCCCGACGCATCGTTGCCTGCTCGCGATTCGGGGTGGGGCTGGCAATGGTGCTCTTGGTGGCAGTGGGCCCTTTTGTGTGGATAGGACAGGGGGAGCTGGTCATCAGGCGCCTGGTGGCGGTGATCGCCGGGCCAAACTGGCCGACCATTAACGCGCTCAATGCCTGGTATCTTGCAACGGGCGGCACAGGCAATTGGGCCTACAACCAACCACTCACCTGGCCGGACACAGCCCCAATCATTGCAGGATTCTCGGCACGGACGATTGGCACAGCTATGCTGTCTGTATGGACGCTAAGCATACTGGCGATGAGCCGGCGGGGTATGACCTCATCCGGCAGTCTGGGTCAGGAAGAGAAAACGAAGAAAGCGCCGTGGATACGATGGGCCGTATGCCTGCAAAGCGGGGCGTTGTTGTACCTGGGTGTTTTCATGTGGCCTACCCAGGCTCACGAGCGCTATGCCTTTGGTGCGGTGGTGCTACTAGCCGGGGCAGCAGCAGTTGCGCGGCAGACAGATAAACCGTTGGTCCGGCCTAGTCTGTTCTATAGCCTGATAACTGTACTCTGTACGGTTAATCTACTATGGGCAGCACCATTTGCCGGTTGGATGGAGGGATGGTTTGCCGGGGAACATGTCATTGGAAGCATAGTGGCATTGATGTTTGTGTTGTCTGTTGTTTGGGGAGGGTATCAGTTATATCGTTATCCGGCAGCTTCCCAATAATTTGGGATAGGTCTTGCGCGATGATCACGTTTTTTGCTCTGTATGGTTGTTTTAGGTGATCAGTTGTTTACCGCGCTATTAGTCGTTAGCTTGTGATCGGTTCACATATCCCGCGTCGCAAGCCACACAAGACAAAGGCAATACCGTTGCCCATAATGTCATTAGATAATGCCAGGTGGCTGAGCAGTGATGACAAAAGACTTCCTGCGGTATCTGTTAGGGGCATTTTTGAAATATCGTGTCTGTCCCGGCAAGAATCGCGGTACAATCGGGGTGACTGACTTTATATAGCTTTTCAGAAAACAGTCTGAACAGCTTTGTACCCATAAAGAGATACTGGCTTTGTTCAGAGCTTTATCTGACAAGCTATAGCCTGTTTTTCGCACTTTAATTCCGTTCAAAAAGGCTGTTTTCACGAGCCGCCGGAGTGAGTTTACAGTTAACAGTTTATA
>JAFGLD010000358.1 GCA_016928235.1 Anaerolineae bacterium
AACGGGATAGCGGCATCCGTAGTTATGCCTGTGCGGGTCACTCCTCACGAACGACTTCCGTAGTTTTCTACGAAAGTTGGAACTATCATGTAAGAATAGTTTGGAAGCTGGCCTGTTATTCATGGGTGTTCAGTTGGGTTTGCGCCCACCTTCGGCCAACCTGCCTCTGGCCCACTCCAAACAACCGGGGTAAGTTGAGATCGTTACCTGGCCGGGCAGGCTCGATCCGTTTCCCGTAAGGAAACGATCCATTTCCCGTAAGGAAACGATCCATTTCCCGTAAGGAAGTGATTCGTTTCCCGTAAGGAAGTGATCCATTTCCCGTAAGGAAATGTCCGCCATCATTTGCGCAGCGATCTGACAACCGCTGTCAGGTGCTACACCGGCGCTGAGTGCCCGCTCAGCGCCGGCATCCTATCACCCGATGGCACAGACCGAAAACTTGATCATCGAGTATCAGGCAATCATATCAACTTGAGTTTCCGTCTTTGTCAAGACCTGTCCGGACTTCTAAAACACGCTCTTTTTCTGAAAAGCTATAGCTCTGATACAGCTCCTGTATTTTCCTGGCTTTACCACCGTCGAGCGGGTAGCATGTGCTTTTGCACATCCCGGCAAGTCTCCTTTATAATGAAACCGGGAAAGCCTCCATGTACTTGGAAACATTCCACATTACTATCCATTGAAGCCACCTATACAAGAGGAATGTCAGATGTACTTTCAAAGTGAGACAATGACAATTGATACGCTGCCCGGCGAGCCCATCATCTCAGTTGCGCTCCTGGCGGGATTTGACTTTGGAGATAATCTGGTTGATGGCATCAAAACCTCGTTCGAGTTGCTGGACAGTCTCGATAGCCCCGTTTTCTGGATCCTGGATATAAGGTCAACCAAGTTGGGTTTTGAGGAGCTTTTATCCTCGGTAAACATAGCAGCCAGGGGCGAAAGGCCTTTGTGGCACCATCCCATGATCCGACAATTAATTATTGTTTCAGATGCCCATATAGTACAACTTGCTGCCAAAGGGCTTAGCAACAGTGTCTTCGGCAACCTGGCCGTTACGGTCTGCGCCACTGTGGAAGAAGCAATAGATTACGCGCGCTCCAAAGCAGACTAATCGTCTACCAGGCCCAAAGGGTAACATCGTTGTCACCGCCTACCGTTTTTTTACCTCAAGCCCAAATGTAGTGAATCGAGGTCAACGGTGGATACTGCAACGCGAAGTCGCCCTACGTGAAACCGCTCTCCCTATTCCAATAGACTTGATTGGCAATAGACGTACTATGCGTAAAATCCGGCTTGTTTTATGCGTAATTCAGTTATTTCCGATCAAGTCTATTGTCGCTCTGGCCCTGGACTCATTCTGCCACTTCCTCTGTTCTATCGTGCCCACTGTACCCTCAATCTGCAACCACCCAATAGCTCCGATTATTTTTGACGCTTTGCCCAACAAGTGATACGCTATGATGCAATTTGAGGTCATCGGAGCAAGACCTTATCCGACGCAGTAATCCTAAGCATAGACATAACCTGATACCAACCATTGGAGAGCATCATCCATGTCAGTCCATTGGACACCAGAGCAAGTTACTGCGCTCGCCCCTGATTCGTCATCACTCAAGACGGCAGAGAAGCTGGCCGCAGCGAGTAAGTGGGTGACATCCGGCTGCGATGACCAGGCGCTATGGGGCGAGTGCAAGGGCAGCTCCGCCAGGCCCTACCAGACCGTCATCGATCTCTCTGAGCCCGCTTTCCACTGCTCATGCCCCAGCCGCAAATTCCCATGCAAACATGGATTGGGCCTGTTCCTCCTATTCACTCGCGACCCGGGGAGCATCAAGACTGCCTCGCAGCCAGGCTGGGTTTCCGATTGGCTGGCCAAGCGCGCTGCTCGCGCGGCGAAAGCAGAAGCCAGGGCAACAGAGAAGCCCTCCGATCCCGCCGCCCAGGCCAGGCGCATCGACCAGCGACACAACAAAGTCCTGAGTGGGTTGACCGAGCTTGACCTGTGGCTGACCGACCTGATGCGCCGCGGACTGGCCGATGCACGCAGCCAACCCTATCACTACTGGGAAGGAGTCGCCTCCCGTATGGTCGACTCGCAAGCGCCGGGGCTGGCCCGCCATCTGCGCGAGATGGGCAGCATCGCGGCGTCGAGTGCTAACTGGCAGGATCGGCTGCTGCGCAAGGTCAGCCTGGTCTACCTGCTTTCGCAAGGCTACCAGCGTCTCGATACACTATCGCCCGAAACCCAGGCCGATGTCCGAACGGCGGTTGGCTGGACGATTCGCGAAGAGGAAATCACCGCGCAGCCCGGACTGCAAGACCGGTGGATCGTGCTGGGGCGCCGCGTCGAAGAGCAAGATGATATCCGCACCCAGCGCACCTGGCTGTGGGGCATCGACAATGCCCAAATCGCCCTTATTCTCGATTTCGCCTATCGCAACCAGCCGCTCGATACCAGCCTGCTGCCCGGTACCTGGTTCGATGCTGATGTGGCGTTCTATCCCGGCGCGGTGTCGCTGAGAGCAGCCATGCGGAAGCGGTTGAGCGACACTGTGCCCATCGATGACCTGCCCGGCTACAGCGCTTTTGATGCTGTTATTGCATCGTACACGGCCATGTTGACTCGCAACCCATGGATCGAAGAGGTGGCGTTCACGGTATGCAATGTCATCCCGATTGCTGATAGCCTCGGGTGGGGAATACGCGACCAGAACGGGACACGGCTACCAATCGCCCCGGCATTTGCTAAGAACTGGGAGTTGATGGCAATGAGCGGTGGTCACGCTGTGACGCTCATCACCGAATGGGATGGCATGTACCTGGTACCGCTCAGCGTGTGGGCGGATGGGCGGTTGGTGATGGTATGAAAAGGTTATCAGTGATCAGTTTTCAGTGATCAGTTCTTGGTTGCTCTACACACAAACAAGGGCGACCGCGGTTCGGCGATAGGAAATCGCCCCTACTGAACGTGACGAGACGATTTATGAGCGCATGGGAAGATATACTCAACGCAGCACTGATCGGCACCGGACGTAAGCCTTTTACGCCGCCGGTGGCCGATGGGTTGGTCGGGGAGGTATTGGCACAAATCGGCAGCGCGGACGGCGAGCGCAACTTACTGGCATCGGCGGCAGTCATCACCCAGTGGCAGCGGGCCGGGGCACTACCCGCGCACGATACCTCACCGTTCCCTGAGCCTGCCCCGGCCGATGACAGGCCGCGATGCAGCGCGCGGGCAGGCCAGCACCTGGCAATCATGGCTGGTGGTGAACATGCCCAGGCGCTGCCGGAATGGCTGGAG
Source organism: Anaerolineae bacterium (assembly GCA_016928235.1). Classification (GTDB taxonomy): domain Bacteria; phylum Chloroflexota; class Anaerolineae; order Aggregatilineales; family UBA3940; genus JAFGMS01. Next base: position 3,308 of record JAFGLD010000358.1, read on the forward strand.
GCCCTTTACCGATCGGGCAAGCAGCTCCCGGAAGAATATCTTCCTATTTTGCTGGCCCTCGGTGTGCAGAAGTCCGATCTGCGGGAGGCTATCGTCAAAGTGATCGGCGAACGCGGACGCTGGTTGGCGGCCATCAACGACACGTGGCACTACGCTGTAACATCCGACGACGAAGCCGATTGGGAGACCGCATCAACATCTGCTCGCGTGCTCTTCCTGCGTCGATTGAGGGCCACCAACCCGGACCGCGCGCGCGAGTTGATCGAGGCAGCCTGGGCCACAGAGCGCGCCGACGAGCGCGCCCGCTACCTGGAGACGCTGCAAGTCAATCTCTCGATGGCCGACGAGCCTTTTCTCGAAGCATGCCTGGACGACCGCAGTAAGAAGGTGCGCGATATCGTGCCTGTCCTGCTGGCCCGGCTGCCACAATCGGCCTATGTCCGGCGCATGATCGAGCGGGTGGATAACCGCCTCATCTTGAAAGGGAACACCCGGTTGAAGTTGGAAGTCACGCTGCCGGAAAAGCTCGATGAGGTCATGATCCGCGACGGGATCGAAGAGAAGCCGCCATCTAAAATGGGAAAGAAAGCCTGGTGGCTGCTGCAAATGCTGAAAGCCGTTCCACCCAATTACTGGGTCGAGAAGTGGGGCAAAACACCTGCCGAACTGATCGATGCGGCTGGGAGCAGCGACTGGAAAGAGGCGCTGTGTCAAGGCTGGTTCGGCGCTGTAGAATGCTACCCTGACTCGGAATGGGTCATGGCTCTGCTTAAAGAATATCCAAAGAATTACGACTTATTTGAAGGGCTCACTCCGGATGAACAAGAACGCTGTGTGTTGGAGCTGAGCAAAAGCAAGGCCTACCAAAAAGATACAGACTGGATACAGCTCATCGGGCTTGTTCTGCAAAGTTGGAGCATAGGCTACGCCGAAGTAGTGCTGAAGCGTATGGGTGACTATTACAAGGGCCACAAAGGCAATCCCGACTGGCATATTACGTACGCATTCCCGGCAACTGCTTACTATTTCCCGCCGGAGCTGCTTGACAAGGCCCGCCGGGTTCTGTTGCCCGACGAAAATCCCGCTAACCTATGGCTCACCATGGCCAATTCATTCATCGACACCCTTGAATTCAGACGCAACATGCTGGAGGAATTACAGCGATGACACTCTTAAGAGAACATGCCGAACAACAATTTGCCGAAGAGCTGGAGCAGCTCGCCCAGGCTGACGACCGCAACAGGCCACCCAACTGGAAGCTTTCACCTCAGGCTGTGGCTCTGTACCTCATGGGCGGCAAGCTGAAGAACGGCTTCGAGATCACTCCCAAATACATCGGTAGCCAGCGCCTGATCGAGATCGCCGTGGCAACACTGGCCACCGACCGCTCACTGCTGCTGCTCGGCATACCCGGCACGGCCAAGTCGTGGGTATCGGAGCACCTGACCGCTGCCATCTCCGGCGATTCGACGCTGCTTGTCCAGGGCACGGCCGGGACACCCGAAGAGGCCATCCGCTACGGCTGGAACTACGCCCGGCTGCTGGTCGAAGGGCCATCGATGGATGCATTGGTCGCCAGCCCGGTCATGCGGGCAATGGAGACCGGCGCGATTGCCCGCATCGAGGAGCTGACCCGCGTCCCGGCTGACGTGCAGGACACGCTGATCACCATCCTCTCGGAGAAGACACTGCCCATCCCGGAGCTGAACAGCGAGGTTCAGGCAGCCAAGGGCTTCAATGTGATCGCCACTGCCAACGACCGCGACCGGGGTGTCAACGATCTCTCCAGCGCGCTCAAGCGGCGCTTTAACACGGTCGTTCTGCCGCTGCCGGATACAGCTGACGAGGAGATCGAGATCGTGCGGGTGCGTTCTGAGAGTCTGGGCCGCGCCCTCGAGCTGCCGGCCGAGCCGCCCGCCCTGGCCGAGATCCGCCGCGTGGTGACTATCTTCCGCGAGCTGCGGTCGGGCGTCACCGAGGACGGCAAGACCAAGATCAAATCACCCAGCGGCACGCTGAGCACTGCCGAGGCCATCTCGGTGATCACCAGCGGGCTCTCGCTGGCCGCCCACTATGGCGACGGCGTCCTGCGGGCCGCCGACATGGCCGCCGGTATCACCGGATCGATCATCAAAGACCCGGTGCAGGACCGCGTCGTGTGGCTGGAATACCTGGAGACGGTGGTCAAGGAGCGCGAGGGCTGGAAGGATCTGTACCGCGCGTGTCGAGAGGTTACAAAATAGGGGATGGGGGTTGGGGGTTGGGGATTTTGCCCTGGCCGCTGGAG
>JAFGLD010000359.1 GCA_016928235.1 Anaerolineae bacterium
TATTTGTGAACATGTTGAGGAATGATATGACATTCCCGGACCGGCTTGTCATTCCCGCGCAGGCGGGAATCCACCGGTACACAGAGCATTCCCCCAAAGCATTCTGGACGCTGCCCTGGAGAAGCATGTTCTTTTGCATTGACGTAGCCCACAAATATCTCGCCTTTTGTCACAACCCAATGAACCGTCCCGGGGTTTTAGACAATGACTCCTCTGTGAAAAAGATACCTTTTCGCAAAGTTGACACGCTCAGAGATGTTCTGTGAATATACACAGCAAAAATGGCGCCCCGTCGCGAGAAAATTGCGTGCTGTTTCTTGTATCAGGTCAGAAACGTGTTGCCAAACACACCGGGGAGGAAAACGCCTTTTTGCAAAATCGAGTTTCTTCAGGGGAGTCATCACTTGCGATACTGCGAACGGTTAAAAACTGGACCTTCGATTATGCTTGATTATGCTCGAAAAAGTCCAAAACCCACCCGTTCGCAGTACATATGCCTAACCTGACAGGATGATCCCAACGATGTTCACAGCAGCGTGAATCACCATGAGTGGATAGAGTGAGCGTGTTTTTTCGTACAAGTAACTCATCAATAGGCCAAAGACAAATGTGCTCATGACCCAGACCGTCGCCGCTACGATAGGCACATCGGGCCACAAGAAAAACAAATGGGTAGCATGCCGGACACCAAAGAAGGTAGCCGATACCAGAGCGGCAACCTTAAAGCTCCGAGTCTGACGCAGAACGCCCTGCATATACCCCCGATAGAACAATTCCTCACCAACCGGCGCCCATATCACAATAAAGAAAGCATAAAGCATCAGCGATGTATCATAACTGATGCCAAACTTATGAGCGGCTCCATTGGCCAACTCATCAATGGCTGCGCTCAGCGAGTAGAACGGATCACCACTCAGTCCGACCGTCACCAGAACGCGATCGTACAGCCAGGTCATGATAGCCTGATCCCAGATAATGCTCACCACCAGAATACCGGCTATGAGCCGCCAGTGAGATCGTAGCACGGCTTTGAAACCGCCGAAGGCATAAGTTTTCAAAGCGAGCGGCACATAGATCGCTGCTATAGCATATACAACAAAATAGGGCGCCCAGGGCGGAAAGATACTCTCCGCCAGGACGATCAGCGTGAGTATGGCTCCGGTTACCAGAATACCCTGTTCAGACAGCAACCAGGTTTTCAGTTTTGCGAGCATTATGTGATTCCTTTTATGAGCAAGTGATTGTTCATAGATACCGGCATCATAGAACCCATACAATCTTCCCGAAGGTGTCCAAATCTCTGGGAAGACGGCGTTAACAAGCTTTTACCGATTAGACCACTCGCGGACGGCCTGGAAGAGCGCATCGATATTCTCAGGTGGCGTGCCCATCGATACGCCACCGCCGAACGAGAGGATCAGGCCACCGCCGGGCGCCGCTTTCTCAAGGCAGGCGCGGGCTGCCTGCAAGACCTCCTCCGGTGTACCGCGGACACCAAGGTCAAGCGGCGCCACATTCCCCATCAGCGCGACGCGATGCCCCATCAGGGCTTTGGCCTCGGCAATATCCACTTCGTGGGTAAAGTTGAATACATCGAAGTTGGCATCGGCCAGACCGGCGTAGAGATGCTTGCAGGGCGTATCGTTGTGATAGACACGGACCAGCCCATCGAACTCATCGAAGATGCGGCGCAGGTGCGGGTGGATCATCGACTGGTAATGCCGCTTGGAGACCATGCCGACCAGATCATCGAGCAGCATGATACCTTCCGGCTCGCGCAGCGTATCGAGCTGGGCATGCAGCCACCTGATGATGGTTGTCGTCATTGCTTCCAACACTTTCGTCACCGCATCCGGATTCATAGCAATGCCTTCCATCAGCGGCGTGACTCCCATCAACCAGGAAGCAACTGTCATTGGACCGCGAGCGCAGACCATTCGAATACCTAGACCTTCAGCACGTAGCTTCTCTTCGGCCAGGGTGTATTGGCGCAGGATGAGCGGCATCAATCCATCTTCGAGTGGATTGGCAGGCTTGACATCAGCCCAGAAAGACAGATCCGCAACAACCGGCTCGACTGAAGGCGGGCGATTATCGTAAAAGTACAGCCGGGAGCCAAAAGCAGACGGCTCGGCTGCCATGCCATATTCGATCCAGAAGCCGGGTACCCAGACCGCGTCCGGGAACCGCGTCAGGAGTCCCTTGTTGATCTCCATCCAGAGATCGGGGAGCAAAAAGTAATCCCGTGTATCGACGCCGGCATAGCCGGGCAACCACGGGCTATCGACGATCAGACCAACGGGAACCTCTTTGGGTTCCTTCAAAGCGGCCGCTTGCTTGAATGCTTCCCAGGACATGGTAATCACTCCTTTGAAAATAGTGCCGAGCAATGAGTACTAAGCAACGAGTAACAAGGCCAACATCATCCTCACCCACTCGAATCACAAGACAGGATACCGGCAATCTGCTCGAAGATGTCGTCGGGATGGTCAAACACCACCCACGGCGAGTGTTCCTTCAGTGCCTCGACCCGGTTGTATCCCCACGACACCCCACCGCACGCGACATTGATAGAACGAGCTGCCTGAATGTCTCTGATCTCATCGCCAATGTAAACAGCATCACCAGGCAAAACCCCGCTGCGTCTAAGAACATTCTTTAGCTTCGCGGACTTCCCAAAGATACCCACGCCACATTCGTAATATTGTATCAGCGACGAAGTCTCATCTCCCAAAACCTGGCGGATGTTCCCTTCTGTGTTTGAACTGACAATCGCCAGGATAATCCCATGATTTGAAAGACGTTGCAAGAGAGACTCGATGCCTTCAAACAACGCTATCTCCCGGATATCTTGAGCCATCAATGTCTGAATATGACCGACCACCGTGGGCAACTTCCACAAAGGCACCTCCAGGTGCTTCATGATCTTAGTGATGTCATATCCTCTCAGAAGCTCGTAATCGTTCTCCTCAATTCTGTTGAATCCATACCGGTCGGCAACCTGGTTGGCGACACCGGCTGCCCACGGAAAGGAATCGGCCAGAGTCCCATCGAAGTCGAACATGGCAAGTCTGTATGTCATAGTGATACCCCATCGAAGGTGTATGTTATCTGGTTGCCCGGATAAGTCTTGACAGCGAACGACTGAGAGATAAGCAAAAGAGTAAAAGGTAAATGGGTAAATGACACAGCGCATGATTCGCGCCATTACTCATTATCTTTTAGCTAAAACTTTCTGGCTCAACGCAGAATTGTGGGGGAAAGTCAGCCATAGCCGCATTCCACGAGGACTTGTAAACGGAAATTGTCAAAGTTACGA
>JAFGLD010000360.1 GCA_016928235.1 Anaerolineae bacterium
CTCTCCTGTGAGCCAATCCGTTAGCATGGCAGAGGTCGGATTGAAATCCGATCTACAACCGGCAACGCCCTCTGTAGTAACCTTTGCCTTTTGGTTTTTAGACTGAGAACGGATCGCTGAAAACTGATTGCCAAGGCCAAATCTGACATAGTCTCCATATTTTGTGTTTGCACATTCGTTCCGCTCGGAAAAGGCTTTTGGACATGGATTAAGCCACATCGACACGCTCACTGTCATTCCCGCGAAAGCGGGAATCCACTGTTTCTCATCCATGCCTGAGCACATCATTTGGTGCCTATGTCCAAAAAACTTGATGATCGACGGTACCACGTTGGCGCAATTGGGCAGCCCGGCTGAACCCAATGTGGCATTAAATTCCGTTATTTCAGATGATTACCTGAGCTTCTCTTCATATTGCTTCTGAAACTTCCGAATCTTTGGGTCGATGACCAAACGACAATATCCCTGGTTAGGATTGAGACGATAGTAGTCCTGGTGATAGGGCTCAGCTTCATAGAAGCAAGTGAAAGGTGTTATCTCTGTCACGATAGGCTTGCTCCAATTGCCCGAAGCTTCCGCTTCATGTTTGGATTTCTCCGCAGCAGCCTTTTGCTCCTCAGTATGGTAAAAAATGGCCGAGCGATACTGTGTTCCCACGTCCGCTCCCTGCCGGTTCAGGCTGGTTGGATCGTGGATGTGCCAGAAGACCTCCAGCAGATCGACAAAGGTGATGATAGTAGGATCATATGAGATCTGCACAACTTCGGCGTGTCCGGTTGTGCCACTGCATACCCGTTCGTAAGAAGGATGCTCGATCTGCCCGCCTGCATACCCTGAAACAACCTGCTCGACGCCCCGCAATCGCTGAAAAACCGCTTCGATGCACCAGAAACACCCGGCTCCAAACGTTGCCACCTCATATTTGCTTGGCATAGTCAGTTATTCCTCTTGTCTATATTCACATATATGACAGATTCTATCTCGGAAATCATGAATGATGCTCAAGCCAATACCTTCCGGGTAGCATCTTGATGGCCGGAAGCTTATTGAACCTGTTTTGCTCTTCACGGTTTCAGCGATCGGTTTTTTGTCGCAAACCGGCCACTGGGAGCATCCACCGTGCCCCTTATATTCGAAGTGAGCAGGTTGTCATCCACCCTACATGCTTGTGAGATGCGATCTTCGGTCTTTGATTTTAAACTGAGCACTGATCACCCATCGATGGTTACAAGCTTGATTGTCGCGTTTCAGGTAAATAAAAGTCAGCCCCAACGCGGATGATCAGAGAACATCGACCTTGGGGCTGATAAGCATGTTCTTGTCATGTTTACGGCCAGCCGTCATGCGAGAGATGTCACTTTTCCTTGCGTGTCCGGCAAGGCCTTACCCGGGTGCTTTATATGCATCGCTCGGCGGTTCTGCGGAAGTGGAAGCCGTAGATCGCCAGCGTAATGGCTAAAGGAAAAAGGCGTGGCCGCCGGAATAGGGTCCAGAAAAAGAGTTTCCAATAGTGGGCACGCTCGACACCGCGGATGCCCAGCTGATAGATCGACCGGCCCAGGGCCAGGATATGCTGAACGTCCAGGTGAGTCCTGATCTTGGGCGGCTGGTATTCACGTAGGAATGTCAACACGCGGGCGTAATAGGCTTGGGGTGTGTAGATCTGCTCCAATATCTTGTGATATCCCTCTCGGAGTGTCTCCAAGCCCATCTGGGGGATGATGTTGGTTGAGCCATCTGCATTGTCGCCCGACATATCATTCAGCAGGCGGCCTTCGCTGAGCAGGCGATCGTATAAGCGGGTTCCCGGAGGTGCCTGTAACAAGCCGACCATGGCCGTCACAATGCCGCTCTTCTGGATAAAATCGATTTGCTGGCGGAAAATCGATGGAGGGTCATGGTCGAAACCAACGATGAACCCGCCCTGAACCTGGAGACCGGCGCGCTGGAGCTGCTTGACACTCTCCACCAGGTCGCGATTCTTATTCTGGATTTTGCTACACTCGATCAGGCTATCTTCGTTGGGGGTCTCGATACCCACAAAAACAGTATCGAACCCGGCCTGTGTCATGAGGCTCATGAGCTCCGGATCGTCGGCCAGGTTGATTGACACTTCCGTATTGAACGGCATGCCGCTCTTGCCCTTCCGCCACTCGATCAGCGCCGGCAGTACCTCTGACTTGAGCTGCTTCTTGTTGCCGATGAAATTGTCATCGACAAAAAAGACGCCCTTGTGCCAACCCAGCGCATACAGGCCATCCAGCTCGGCGACGATCTGCTTGGCGGTTTTCAGGCGTGGGCGGCGTCCTAACAAGGCTGTTACATTGCAGAAATCGCAGTTGAAGGGACAGCCCCTGGAAAATTGGATGCTGACAGTACTGTAATGGTTGAAATTGACGAGGCTCCAAAGCGGCGCCGGGGTCTGCTGTATATCAGGGAATTCTGTTGTAGTGTATATGTTTTGTGCACATCCATGGGCCAGGTCTGACAGGAATGTCGGCAAGGTCAGCTCGGCTTCATTGAGCACGAGGTGATCGACATCAGGGAATCGCTCCGGCTCCATAGTAAACAATGGCCCGCCTGCTACTATCTTTACACCGGCCTCTTTACAGTGCGCAATCACCGCTTGTGATGAATCGCGCTGGACGATCATAGCACTGATAAAGACATAATCGGCCCATTCCAGGTCGTCCTGAGTCAACTCGGTCACATTAAGATCGACCAACCGCTTTTCCCATCCATGAGGCAGCATGGCTGCCACGGTCAACAAGCCCAATGGTGGCGCAGAGGCCTTCTTACGAATGAACTTAAGCGCGTGCTTGAAGCTCCAAAATGTATCTGGGAACTCGGGGTAGATCAGCAGAATTTTCATGTTTTCCTCCAACTGGGTTGGTGCGCGCTGCCTGCGAGACGGGCACGATCAACTGGCTATCTTTGCGGTAGGGCACGCGAGGGTGTGGGCGATAGTTTAGGCAGTCGCACAGGAAAGATAGGGGAGGCCATGCTCTACTATATTTGATTATAGCATAAATATATCGTCCAAAGCTCGATCTCCGCACTTTTGGTTAATGTGCCGGCAGACCCTGCTTTCATTGGGGTGCCCATACCGGCACCCTTTGAACAGTGTCCATTTTTCCACAAAACTTCCACTGTATTTCCATTGTTACATACTAAAAAATCCGATATGCTGAAGCCATAGAAATACGATGGACGGCTAAGGAATGGGAATTAAACAACTTTCCCCGCAGAGCCTGCAAGGAGGGTAACGGATGGGTAAGTTAATAAATTCCCATTCCTAAATTACTCCCACAAATCTGTGTGGCGCCACATTACTCATTGGTTATTCCCATCTTGCGCCTTGCCTATCTTGTCTCTTATCGCTTATCTCATAATCATAGTATTATTGTGCTTTGGGTAAGTTCTATGAGTCGTATGTGTAGTAATCAACACACTTGTACTGCTTAGAAGGAGAGCAAAATGTCATTTCAAACCGTTTCACCCCTCACTCACTCTGAAAGAAAGTGGTCCCTTGTTGCTGTTGTGATCATGCTGTTGGTCGCCACGCTGGCCTGCGGATCAAATATTAAACCAGGCGCAGATCTGTCCGGAAAGGACTTGAGTGAGAAAGACCTGGTTGAGGCAAAATTAAGCGAGGCCAATTTGAGTCAGGCCACTCTTGTATCTGCCGATCTTACTGATGCTGATCTGAGTAATGCTAACCTTTCAGATGCCGATCTGAGCAGCACTAACCTTACGAGAGCTAATCTGACCGGCGCCAATCTTTCGGGAGCCAATCTCAGTGATGCGAACCTCAGCGAGGCAATTCTGGATAACGCCGATCTCAGTGGTGCTAAGCTGGACAAGACGAACCTGGAAAAAGCCAGTCTGAAAGATGCCAACCTGGCCAAGGTCGATCTTGCTTCTGCTATTTTGGATGGAACTGACTTTACCGGTGCCAACCTCAGCGAGGCCGATCTGGAGTTTCTTTCTGACACTAAAGCGAACCTGACAGGTGCTATTTTGAGTGGGGCAGATCTATCAGGATTCTCTCTCACAGGTGTCAAACTGAGCGGTGTTGATCTGAGCGACGTTAATTTTACCAGAGCTAACCTGAGTGAGGCGGATCTGTCGGATTCCAACCTGACAGGAGCCAACCTGACAGATGCCAATCTGGATTTTGCCGTATTGAGCGGTGCTGATTTACAAGGCATCAACCTGAGCCACAAAGAGCCTCTTTTCAATGCTACAGATTTCTCGGACGCCAACCTGAGTGGGACAGATTTATCAGGCATTGTCTTTGTAAAAGAGACAGAGGAGAATACCAAGACAACGATCAACCTGAGTGGCGCCAACTTAAGCGGCGCCAATTTGAGTGGTGTCGATCTAAGTAATAGTGGGCTGGGTGGCTCGGATTTGAGCGGCGCCGATCTCAGCGACGCTGATATGAGCGCAGGCCTGTTTGGATCGGTCAACTTCAAGGACGCTAACTTATCTAATGCTGACCTGAGCAACGCCAATCTGAGCTATACTGTTCTCACTAATGCGGACTTCAGCGGCGCGAATCTCGATGGCGCCGATCTATCCGGCGCAAAAGGCCTGACAGATCAAATGGTGAACAGTTTCGGAAGCAAAAAGAACACCCGGCTGGCGTCTTTCTTTGATATCGCCGAGGTTATGTTACCGTCATGTAACGGGACTGCCGTCTCAGATGCCGCGGAATATGTTGCCGGCTCCGGTTTGCACCCGATGGTGGCCGTCAATCCGGGAAGCGAAATTCTTTTGGGTGCCATGCTCAATTTCTTCCTCCCGGAAGAATGGATTTCACTGGACTATGGGCTGACTCAATTGACTGCCTGTGTTACAGAAGATGAGAGGCTCCTGTATACCTGTCCGTACCGTACCGATGGTGGAGAACGTTTCCAGGTTAGGCGGATCCAACAGCGAACGACTGTCAAGTTGGTTATTGCCAAAACCGGCAGGGTGTTGAACTCCAAAGTCTTTCTCGGCAGCACACCTGACCAATGTCCATCCCAGATCAGTGTCGGCACCACCGAAATCAAGGGTGGCAAGGTTAATAACAGCGATATATCGGCATGGCTCCAACAATTTGTCAATCCCTGAGCACCATGGGCCAATAGTAGAGGGGCGAAACCGCCCCTCTTTTTTTATTGAGTAGGGCAGTGTAAGGTAGCACACGACAATAGCGTGGTTGATGATTTAGGTATGTCATGACCCTCACTTCCAACCTCGAACCTCGCTGATGTTTGATCTTGGGCTTCCCCATCTCTATGTATGGAGGGGGTGAGGGCTTTTGGCGTAAAAAACAATCCGGCTTGACCGACCCCGTCATTGCCGGGCGCTACCCGGTTATCCCTATTCGCGCTCTGGAAGAAGCTCATTTTTTACCCGGATCTGTTCTAAAGGCACTGTGTCGCCTAAACTTTGTCCGCCGGCATCGATGGCTGCCAGGCGCGCTCCTGAACCGGCTTCGCCAGGGTCTTCATACCAACCGGTTGCCAGCGAGTAAATGCCCGATTGGATATCTGGTGGCACTTGAATGGAATAGGTATCGATTATGATCTCGTCTGGACGCCACCACCATGTTGGATAGGAGCCGGCGCAGGGCTGCCTGTCTTGTTGAGCATAAATAACGCTGCCGTCAGTCTGGGGAGGTCCGATCAAATGGACAAATACCTTGTAAGGAATCTGCGACACGGAATTTGCTTTCCACACCACTGTCAGGTGGATTGACTCGCCGGGGCTTATCGACCGGGTGTTGAGCGTGTACCCTTGCATTTGGACCAGATCACCAAAAGAGACTGTCCTGGTTACGCCCGTAGGGACCTGGGCTATCTGACCTGTTGGAACCTGGCACAAGTGAGTGTTGGGGGCGTCATCGACGGTGCTTATCAGGGAACAAGACACAGACGGGTATGTGGCTTTGAGGGCAGACAGAGTAGATGAATCGATCTCCGGGATGGCGTAGACAGCGGGTCTCCTGGTCTGATGAGGCACCACTAGGCAAGTGGCTCCATCAAATGTGCGGAGGTTTTGCGCGGCTTGAGGCCCGATGAGGGCCAGGGTGGTAGAAAAGCCGGAGGTAAGATGATCCGGGCGCCCGAAAGATGTCGCGAAAAGCGAGGCATCTTGCGGTGCCGATTTTAATGCTTGCGCTGCCCAGCCTTGCCGCTCTTCAAACATCTCGAACACTTCCGGACGGTTGGCCCACAGAACAAAATAACTCCAGGTAGTCAGAGAAATGGAAAGACAAGCAGCTATCCCAACCAGCCACTTGCCTGTTTGCCGGGGAGACAATTGCCGGGTCATCTCCATGCCGAGGGCCGCTACCAGTGCCAGAGCCGGCGTCACGATTATCATCCGTCCAAAGTGGGGAGATTCAATGGTCAGGATCGACGGCAAGAGACCGCCAAACAGCCAGAGCCACAAAGCCCAGGATTGTGGTTTGGCCCATTGACGGGCCATGACTCCCAGACCGGCAATAAAGAAAACAGCCTGGAAGATATCCAGAGCCGGGCGGCCGGAAAAGTTGTGCCGCCAGTTCGGATCTCCCTTCCAGAACAGTCCTCCAATGGTTACCCAGGCATTGGATAACAGGGTGCTGATGGCGCCTAACTCGGCCTTCAAGGGGAGCATTGTTTGCTGAACGCGGACAGAAAACCATTCGGGATGCTGCAAGAAGAACACGCCAAGCGGCGCGAAAACGAACAGCGCGACGCCGCCCATCAGCCCGCTTTTGCTCAGGAGAAAGCGCCGGTTAGACGGTGATGCAATGCGGCGCGTGAGCCAGAGAACGATGAAAACACCCATCGGTATGACTAAAAACACACGGAAACCACGGTAAGTGTATAGACCAAGCCCAAAGCAGATGCCGGCAACACCATAGGCCCAATGTCGATCTGTCCGATCTGCGTGCCAAAATGTGGCCATCGAGCAGGCGGCCAGTACCGAGGCCAGAACGGGTTCTACGCCATAGCGACTAAAGTCAACATGCCAAAACAATGCCGCCAACACGGCGCCGGCCAGCATGCCTGTCTTCTGCCCTGGGAACATCTCCTTCCCGCATCGGATGGTGGCTGCGATGCCGATCATGCCGGCCCAGGCCATGGCCAGTCTCCCCGCCCAGTGAACATAGCCTACAGCCTTGATGGCAAGCGCAGTGAGATAAAAGACCATGGGTTCAATGCCGTTGTTGCCGGTGATGAAGACGGGCCAGGAGTGACCCTGTGCAATCTCCTGTGCCTTCAGCAAATTGAAGCTTTCATCGCTATACAAGCCTGGCGGAAGATCGGAAATCTGCCACAAACGCAAGAACGCGGCGACGAGCAGAATGCCGGTTGTCAGGGCTAATTGTGAGTAGGATCGATTCTTCACCGAAACATCCCGGCTGGTTCCTGGGCTTTTGCTCAACTTTGTGCCTTTCTTCAATTGTTCTTCTTGGGTCATTATTCGGTCGGAATAACTACTCGGCTTTGTCTGTGAACGGTCGCTTGTCAGAAGACGTTCTGAATGCCTTGCTGACAAATTCTCTCGCCGGCATGTTCAAAACATGATCTGGACGCCCATAGAACTCATCACCCGGCGAAAGTGTTGATGTATAGGCATACAAGAGCACCTCAGCCTATCACACAAGGCAGGAAATGTCATCTTGTCGATATGGCCCGGCTGATGGCGAGCCGGCGAGATCGCATAGCGAAATGGTGGCGAGTGCGCCATATGCCGTACCGGGTTTTACCGGAGAGCATCGGCATCCCCTCCTTCTGGATGTAATGGTCGCTTGACATAATGTTAAGTTTGTTATACATTACGGCGTATGAACAGACAAAAATACAACCAGATTCAAGTTGCTGTTGTCCTCTTTGTTTTTATTCTCATTGCCATAGCAATAGCTGGTAACAACTATCTTTTGTCAATTATCGGTGTTGTAGTCGGGATGGTCTTTTTGGCTCTGGCGCGTTCAAAAGCCGGGATCAGGCCTGACGAGCGGGAGGTATCTATTCAGGAAAAAGCGGCCAGGATGACCTATGCTATCTTTGCCCCGACCATTGGCATTGGCTCGTTTCTTCTTTTTATTCCTTCCCGTAGTGGATGGTCTGTCTTTTCGAAGGGAGAGTTTGCATATCTGGAATCATTGGGAATGGTATTTGCGTATCTGACATTGTTCCTCATTGCCGTCTATGCCATCTCCTATCACTTTTTGAGTAAAAAGTACGAGGGTGATGGCGATGAAGAATAAGCTGAAGGTTTACCGGGCCATGCATGACCTCACTCAGGAGCAGCTGGCGGAGAAAATTGGTGTCAGCAGACAAACGGTTATTGCTATTGAGAGCAATAAATATCTGCCCTCGTTGGGCCTGGCCTTCAAGATCGCCAGATTGTTTAAAGTTCAAATCGAGGAGATTTTTTCCTATGAAGAAAATGCGGATGAGAATGAAAGGGATTAAAGAGAAACTCTGTTATGCTCTCGCCATCGGTGTCAGTGTTTTCGTCTTGTTCTTTGTCATTATTATTTCCTGGTGCGGGTATGAAATAAAAAATCAGTGCTGGAGCGCTCAGAGCGAATATGGTGGGGATTGTGTCGAGTCTCTCATTAAACGCCTGGATGATGCCAATAAAGGTTTCCGAGCCCGAAATGATGCGATCGGGGTGTTGGGCATGCTGGGTGACAGCCGGGCTTTACCCGCTCTCAAGAGCTATTACACAGGTCATATTCCCGAAAGAGAGCCACTGGATCAATCGCTTAGTCAGTATGAGCTAAGAAAAGCCATCGATCTGACCAGTGGGGGCACTCACTTCATTGCCTGGGTGATGCGGGCTGGTCTGGGTGGGAATAAACAACAACAGAGAGCGGTTAACGCCGAGATGGTTGTTGTCTCTCAACAAGACGATCCCTATTACAGCCTGGCTCAAACCATTGCCCGGGAAGAAAACTTGAGGGTCGTCGAGGAGTTTACTGATGTTCTACCGTTAACGCCTATGTATATTATCCTGGTCGCTTCTCCTGACAATCTGACCGCGGAAAGGCTGGCCGAAATCGGGTATGTGCTGAAGAACCAGGATTATTATCCGGCACTGGGGATTATTAGCGGTTCGACACTTCAGAAAGCGGAACAACTCTGGGAAAGAAGAAGCCTGGCCGGGAAGGGCAATCATTATGTGGCTGGGGATGTAGAGATCTTACAGTCCATCTATGAGCCGACAATTTTTAACATCACAGATGGCGAAACCGGCAAGATCGAATTAACTAGAGAAAATCTGATCGAGGCATTACAACAGGCCGATTATTTTTATTGGACGCGCCATACCGGCCCGAAAGATTGGTCATGGAATGAAGAATATGGCAACTGGACTGAAAACGACCAGCTGCTTGCCGATGATATTCCCGACTTAAAGCCGGTGGTGATTTATAGCCTGACTTGCAGCTCTTTCCGACCCTGGGTAGAAAACGCCATTGCTCTGGGGTTTGTTGATCAAGGGGCGGTTGCCTATCTTGGGTTTGTCAACACGCCTCACTATGCGACTGTTGTCAAACAGGGACTGTCTGTCCCCGGTATCACCTCCTGGAGTGAATTTCCTCTTGGTATTGTGGCGCAAGTTCACAATAAAGTGACGGCCAACATCGTTTTTCGATCGCCTCAATTGTTTATGTTAGGTGATCCGAGGATCTATTTGTCCGCAGAGCAACCCTACCGGATCACCTCTGACACACAGAAGGAAAACGGGGCCAGAACGCTCGAAGGCAAGTCTGATGAGAAAGGTGTATTGGCCGTAAAACTTGAGAACGGCTCAGCCTATGACTTTCTGTCTATTAAGGGGTTAACATCTGTCAGCGAGGGAGACATTTTTTATAACAATAAGCTCCAGACCCTAAATTTAGGGAGCGATAAATATGTTTTGTTTCTTCATGACGGCGGATCGTTTGAGATACAGCTTATCGAGCATGTGCCGTTGGGCTGGATCGTGACAGATGCGGTGATTGACGCCTTCGATTTCTCTTGGGTGGCCCTATGGTTAAGCACCTACGCGGACAGCAACCCCCACCTGCTTCTGCTTTCACTGCCTGTGTTGATCGGCATTCTCTTGGTTAAGCTGTTGAAGGAAAAGCGGTCTCTTAAACCTTATGCCAGGGTCTTCGTGGTTGCCTTGTCGATCGCTCTTTTACATCTGGCCTATTTCTTGCTCCGTTCAGATAGCTATACCGTCAGTGACAACCTGGAAAGCCACACTACCCTCCAGATTGCGTTAGGCACTCTTGGTATCTTTGCCTGTGTTGCCGGTGGGTTAATGATCATGAAGGATGCTAAAAAGAGGCGGGGCAAGGCTCTTGGACTGATATTTACCGTACTGCGCCAGTTCTGGTTGACCGGATTCAACCTGGTATTTATCACCATTTTGAATGTCGTCACGCCGGTTACCAGGAATACGGAGACCTGGTTGTTAAGTTATGACGCTTTTTGGTTGTCGCTGATTCCCCTGGTGGTTGAAGGCGCGGTTATTTTTGCGTTGTATCGATATGTCATTCTGCGCGACAGGATTGCCGAACCCATCAGTTGAATGGGGTGTGTCACGCGATGATCAAGTTGTGCCGTCCGGGTGATCGTTTTTTTACCGCGCAACAACTACCATGTTTGTGGGTATGTGTGAACTGAGGCGGCAATATGTGTAGCTTGAGCCTGAATTTCACACTTTGTGTGACAGTCTTTGGTAATCAGTTTTCAGTGATCAGTTTTTAGCCCAATACCCGTGAATGAATGAACAGAATGAAAGATGACTCAACGCGGAAAAGTGGGGCCTACCCCCAGACCCTAATGGTTTTCAACCTTTAGGGTCTTTCATCAACTCCTTTTCCCCACTATTCCGCGTAGGCCCACTGAAATTAGATGAGAGGTTGTCATACATTAGATCTGTCTGCACAGCGAATGATATTATATCGGATTGCATGTCAGGTTGTTTACCAGTATCATGACTACATGTTGATTGTTGCCTTCCTGATCGCTGCCGCAGTGCCTCTCATTTTCTTGTACATGATCTACAAGCTGGATCTGTATGGTACAGGATCGTTTCGGGTTGTGCTGGTAAGTTTTGCCTGGGGAGTGGCTGCTTTTGCACTGGCCTATTTCATCAACACAATGGCTCGTGAGGCCGGGTTGATCACAGGCGATACACTGAAACAGTACTTTGCCCCGGTAGCCGAGGAAATCCTCAAGGCATTGATCCTTGTTTACCTGGTTCGACGCCCCAATTTTACCTATTTCGTGGATGGCGCTGTCTATGGCTTCTCCATTGGGATTGGCTTTGCGATCGTCGAGAACTATTCCTACATCCTGAACGACACAACCGCATCGATGGGGTTGGCTATTGGCCGCGTACTCTCGACTAACCTGATGCACGCCTCGGCCAGTGCGCTGGTTGGTATTGCGGTAGGTTATGCCCGCTTCCACCGTTCCTGGCGGCTTGTGGCTGCTGTCCTTACCGGCTTGTTCCTGGCCATGGCTTTGCATATCGGGTTCAACAACCTCGTGACGCGCATCCAGAGTAGCCTGTTATTGCTTTATGCGGCTGTGGTGGGTTTTGGAAGCGGAGGGGTGATCGCACTGGCCATCAGGCGCGGGCTTGCCGAAGAAAAAGCCTGGATCGAGGAGACGCTTGGTGAGGCCGATCGCGTCACCAAGGGCGAGGCGGCGGTCGTCCACCGCATCACCGATATGCGCGCGATTCTAACGCCGCTGAAGCAGCGCTTCGGTGCAGAGAAAGTCGACCAGATCGAAACCTTCTTGATGCTCCAGGCCCGTCTGGGCATCTTGCGGAAAACTCTTGAAAAGCTGCAAGACGAAAAAATGGTCAGGGCCGTCGAGGTCCAGATGAATGGCCTGCGGAGCGAGATGGACGAGGCGCGACGTTCGGTTGGTACGTATTGCATGCTCTATCTGCGTCACATATTTCCAGAGGAATCGAGTCCCTTGTGGGGACGCCTGGAGGCTACCATACAGGAACGGATCGCTGTGCGACCTGCCGACAGCAGCATGAATCTATGGAGCGATTTGGGCCGGCGGGCGGCACGGTCACCTGATGCTGCAGGCAAAGACGATGCGTGATAGTAAGGATGTGTAGACATCATGTCGATATCGAAACAAGAGAGAAACATCATCATGCGGTCGGTTATCGACTCGCTCAAGCGCCTGCCGCTGTTCTCCTTTCTATCTGATGATACTGTCGCCGAGATGGCAGGAAGGATGCAGCTCTCTTCTCTCAAAGAGGGCGATGTGATAGTTCGTCAGGGCGAGGAGGGTGGCATCATGTATGTTATCCTGTCCGGTACGGTCAAGATCTCCCTGGAAGATCCACACAGCCGCGAGTTGGTGCTGTCCAACCGGGGGCCTTATGATGTTATTGGTGAAACGTCTCTGATCGATCTGGAACCGCGCGC
>JAFGLD010000361.1 GCA_016928235.1 Anaerolineae bacterium
CGCATCGTACTCCCAAACAGTCTCGGAGGCGTTGCAGGTGCCGCTGGCATCGAGGTCGATGCAGGCGATCTGGTTGGCGCCGTTGATCACGTATCGAACCGTCTCTACCTGGTTGGCATCGGCGTTCCAAAAACTTGATCATCGAGCGCAAGATATTGAGCTATCCCTCTGAGGCCCCATTCTTCTTGATGATTAACTCCCGCAGCTTATCGATGACTACCCGTTCGTTCGTCTTGTCATCAATGTAATACCAGTGATCCCAACCGTTGCAAGGGACATTTTGGATCGCCCGACCTACCTGGTGGATAGAGCCAACCACATCGCCGTATTTCAGCATTCCATTCGCCATGATCTGGGCAACCACATCGCCCTTCTTGCCAAAATACAGCCATTGTCCCACCCGCAACAGGCCATTCTCGATCAGCATGCCAAATGGAACACGCGGACGATTACGTTTGCCGGTAAAGGTGTACAATTCGTCCGGAAGCGCATCGACCTGAATATCATCGATCCGGGCCTGGGCAATCTCGATATAGTGAGCATCTCTTTCGATACCTATCCAATTGCGTTTCAGCTTCTTAGCAACTGCGCCCGTCGTCCCGGTCCCAAAAAACGGATCGAGTACCACATCACCTACCCTGGAGCTTGACAGAATGACACGATAGAGCAGCGCCTCCGGCTTCTGAGTCGTATGCGCTTTCTCGCCGTTGATTTTGATGCGCTCTTTACCGGTACACAACGGGATCTCCCAATCACTACGCATCTGGAGATCCTCATTGAGCCCTTTCATATCATGATGATTGAATGTATAGCGAGCGCCTTTTTGCTTTTGAGCCCAGAGCAGGGTCTCGTGTGCATTGGTAAATCGAACTCCCCTAAAGTTGGGCATCGGATTTACCTTTATCCAGACGATATCATTCAATATCCAGTAGCCAAGATCCTGCAAAATCGCGCCGACCCGGTAGATGTTGTGATACGAGCCAATCACCCAAAGAACTCCGGTATCCTTCAGCACCCGACGGCAAGCCGATAGCCAGGCCCTGGTGAAATCATCGTACTCCTGAAAACTAACGAACTTATCCCAATGATCATCGACGGCATCGACACGGGTCATGTTAGGCCGGTAAAGCGCATTCTGAAGCTGAAGATTGTAGGGAGGATCGGCAAAAATCAAATCGATCGACTTCTCCGGCAACGAGGCAAGCCAATCGACGCAATCACCGTACAGAATCTGGTTGAGTGGTAAATCTTCCCGGATCATTCTCTCGTGTTCCAAACAGCGGTTATCAGCGGTGCAAGATCGTCAAGAGGGAGCAACTCTTGCAAACTGAAATGATAGTTGACAGTCACGCCCTTATGGACACCATCCACAACATCACTTTGAGTAGAGGCTCTTCTGAAGCGTCTTCGATCGCCATACTGCCTCAGTATGCCGCCTAATACATCCAGCCTATGTCCCCAGTACCCCTCCCCTATACAAGGACGCCTCAGCCACCAGACAATGAAGACTGGCCTCGATTCCTGTTGGAACAGGCCGAGATACCGTTCCAGATCACTTAGATTGAGCGCAACCGTTTCGTAGGGACGTAGATTACTTTCAGGCAACAGCCTCTCAACCGACATAAAGGTTCGGTTCTGGGCTTTTATCTCGACACGGCCAACCACGCGACCATCGCGCACAAGCTCCAGGTCAGGTAACCCATGTACCTGAGGAGGTGTCTTCCTGGCAGTGATTCCCAAAGAGCAACCAAGATAACCAATCACCCGGTCTTCCACTTTTTCAGATAATGCAACATCATCTTCGAAAATATAGGCGGTTTTGGAACGCCCATCGCATCGGGTGGGGCAAGTAGCACAATTATACCGTGATTGATAACTGAGATCGGGCATAAGGTTCTAGTCACTCCCTGGCTGCTCCAACGCTGCTTCCAGACGATGATGCAATGTATCGAAGTGTTCTTTGGGCAAATCGGCGAGGCTGCTTTGCAGGCGAGCGATCAAATCACCCAGGGACGCCTGGGCATGAGGCGATTTTTGCTCCAATACCTGAGATACCTCCTCCTCGACCTGAGCAACCTGTGACTGCTCAGGGGTCCATCGACGCAACCATGCACGGCTTCGCTGAAATGTAATCCCCTGAAGGTTGTCTGTCATCTGGCGAACAGTACCTCTGACCAGTTGACTACTCCGGTCGAAGCTTGTCTTAATAATGCGCTTTACAAGAGTCATATTGATGCTATCGCATGCCTGATCGATGGCTACCCGGAGCCGAACAGCCTGAGCAACATCGCCGGGAGCATACCAACCGCGCTGGAAGGCATAATCGATCAAATATCCAACATAGTATGTACGAGTCACAAGATCAATTGAGCGCCGCCATTCCAGAACAAAACTCAGTTTCAAGAGCAAACGCCTCAAAAATTGTTCTACCAATCCTAGCAAACAGCCCTGAAAACAACCCAAGCTGAGCTCTTCAGATAAAGCTTCTATCTCATCCTTGCGTAAGGAAAGACGATAAGTCGATGCCAGTTCCTGGATAAGGCGACGGTAGAAAATCGACTTCACAAGATCATCGATAACTGGAATAGGGATAAGCGGAGTCAAACCGATAAACACCGCGTGAGTGATGATAACCAACTGATTCATCGGCAACTCCTGGAAAACTGTTCCTCAAGAAACATCTGGCATCTTGCCATTGGCAAAGCGAATTGACAACAAACAAGTGTCCATGTTCTGCTGACATGTGCACTCAAAACCCGCACCCCACATATACGGAAATATCAACAGAATCGGGTGTTTCGCGAACTAAGGCTGTTCCAAGTTTCAAATTCGTCAATCGATCTCGTATCCCGCCTTTGTTGGCTTGGCCTTTTTGACTATTTATTTTCTTGGCACTGCCTAAGTAAGCTCATGGAGGAGTTAGGACACGAAACACTCAGGCAATTGGGTATGAAGGCGTCGACTTTCCACCTACGGTTGTCTATTCCGAGTCACTAAGTGTCAGCTTAAGCTCACTATTGTGGTATTGGCTATTAGTTTCTGCCAGGTGACCGCGAGCCACCCCCCATGAGCAGAGAACTGAAGACTGATTACCAGGCAATGCCGGATACTTAAGCTTATCTCTGTTTAAGAAAAGGCCACACCTGAAGAGACGCAAAGGGGCCAAGCTCTCATCGGGTTATCGGGAGAAAACAATAAGGTCAGACTGATAATGCGGAATGGCGATCAGGGTTTGTCGACATTGATATGGCAAAAAGATGCTCCAGCTATTAAAGAAAATGTCAACAGACCCTGGTTCACAGTCATGAGTAAACAACTCGAGTTTATCAATCTCTGTCGCAACTATTCAACTGTTAGCTGTAGACTAAAACTCGTCACTCGTCACTCAAAACTGTCAAGCAGCCGGCACCAATAACTGAATAGTTACTCTCTGTCTACCACAAAAGGGCATCTCCCCAACAGCAAAACACTACGCACAAAACCAGCCCATTCTTCGATGATTCCAAAAACGTGAAATACAGGGTTATGTTCGCTATTAGCTCTTTGATGAAGCAGCAGCCTCAGAGCCCCTCGGCTCAAAGATCGACATTGGCAGTCTGATACCGGCATCCTCGATACGCTGGATGCACCTGGGAACTATTCCTGTAGCCGAGAGGCGCCCAAGAATCTTCTCCTCAGTGATCGCAGTCTGCTCCCATAGGAACAGATCGTCCAAGGTAATAGTGTCCCCTTCCATGCCGGCAAGCTCGCTAATCTGGACAATGTGCCGCGCGCCATCACGAGTACGTGTCATATGAACAATCAATTGCACTGCCGACGAGACCTGCTCGCGGATAGCACGCACAGGCAACTGCATCCCGGCGCTCAAAATCATCGTTTCCAGACGGGAAAGAGCATCTTTGGCCGTGTTAGCATGCAGGGTGCCCAGAGATCCGTCATGACCGGTATTCATGGCCTGGATCAGGTCGAGGGCTTCGCCGCCGCGGACCTCACCGACGACAATCCGATCAGGCCGCATACGCAAGGAGTTGATAACAAGCTCACGCACCGTCATCTCACCCTTACCTTCAAGGTTAGCTGGGCGTGTCTCCAGCCGAACGACATGCGGTTGGCGCAACTGGAGCTCGGCAGCGTTCTCGATAGTCACGATACGCTCATCATTTGGAACATATCCTGACATGACATTGAGCAGCGTCGTTTTGCCACTGCTACTTCCACCGGAAACCAGAACATTGAGTTGGGCAGTCACGATAGCCCTCAAAAACTCGAAGACATCAGAAGTACCCGTGCCAAAGTTGATCAGATCCTGCTCGGTAAAAGGAATCTCTGAGAATTTACGGATAGTGATAACCGGTCCATCAAGCGAAACCGGCCTCACGACAACATTGACACGTGAGCCATCCCGGAGACGCGCATCAACCATAGGAGAGTTTTCATCTACACGGCGCCCCAATGGTGTTGTGATCCGGTCGATGATACGTTTCATGTGAGCTTCGCTCTCAAAGCTCAGGCTGGTACGGTGAATACGCCCCAACCGCTCAACATAAACCCGATCGGGTCCAACCACCATGACATCGGTGGTGTCCGGATCTTGAAGAAGTGCCTCCAATGGTCCAAGCCCGATGATATCGTTGACGATCTCATCCATCAAATGGGTTCGTTCGACACGACTCAATACAACGCCGGTTTCCACCACCACTCGCTGGAATAACTCCTCGACTGCCGCGCGCAACTCCGGCGAAGGTTGTACGTCTTTAATCTTGAGCTCGGATAACACTTTCGCCTGAACGCGAGATCTGAGATCCTGTACGCTTCGCTGGGGGCCGCGGGGCGATCCAACAGCGGCACCAGACTTGCTCGTTGCCGATTGGCGGTCTGTCTTACCTTCTCCTTCAGAAGAAGGCTTCTGCTGCAAATGGTTAAGCAGCGGCATAGGAAACTCTCCACATGTTTGACGTAAGCATCCAGTATCCAGTTACCGATTTCTTCGTTATCGGCCACAATTTGGCTGTATGATTGATTAGACTATCAATTCATAGGTGTCAACTTAACGATTTGGTATTGCCTGGTGAGCAGTTCTCAGTGATCAGTTCTCATTCTGTTGCTTATCGAAACGGGCTTGCCGTCGTCCGGCAAAAGCGAAAACCCAAGCACCAAAAACGCACCCTCATCGCTATGAAATTGAGTTTAAGTTGACGCTGATCCGATCCTGTTATAGCTTTTCAGAAAACATTCTGGATGGCCTTGTACTCACCAAAAGACGCTGGCTTTGTTCAGAGCATTATCTGACAAGCTATAGATACCGTTGGCGCATAATAACGATACGAACAAATCCTGTAACTATTCAGCGGTTAGCTATTACTCGACGATCAAGGTTTCGGTCTGTGCCATCGGGTGATAGCTGTAAACTAAAACTCGTCACTCGTCACTCAAAACTATCAAGCAGCCGGCACCAATAACTGAATAGTTACCAAACCCTCTCCCATTATAGTCCGAAATATATCACACGCTCAACCTTTTGCCGCGAATTGGGCCCAGACAACCAGTCGAGGCATCAGTAAGCATTCGAATCCCGTTGGAACAAGGTTTGCCACACAGCACGGGCAATGATCCGGATGTCTAACCAGATCGACCAATTTTCAACATACCACAGATCGTATTTGGTTCGCTCGGCAATGGAGCTATCGCCCCGCAAACCATTGACCTGCGCCCAACCGGCCATACCGGCTTTTTCACGGTGACGCTCCATATAACGGGGGATGCTCTGGCGGAACTTCTGAACGTAGATCGGACGCTCCGGGCGAGGACCAACCAGGCTCATCTCGCCCAGTAAGACATTGATCAACTGTGGAAGTTCATCGATATTCTTAGAGCGCAGCCATGCTCCCAACTTCGTACGCCGCGGATCGTTTTTGGTCGTCCAACCGGGCCCATCCTTCTCCGCATCCTGACGCATCGACCGGTACTTGATCATCTGAAAGGCCTGCCCATCTAACCCCATACGCTCCTGGCAATAAAATACTGACCCTGGTGATTCAAGCCGAATCAAAAAAGCAAACAGCATCATAAGAGGAGAAAGTATGACTAACCCAAGGATCGCGCCAATCATGTCTATTCCACGCTTCAGGCTAAGCCGCCAACCGCGCAACTGGATATCGCGGACATTGAGGAGAGGAATACCTCCCAGATCATCAATCGTGATGCCCGTAGTAATGAATTCGAACAGATCGGGATAAATTTTGATAGAGATACTTCCCCGCTGGCACATACTGACGATTCTGGCAATGTCATACCGATCGGTCCCCTCCGGCAGTGCAATGATAATCTCTTGAACATCTTCTTGCTCAAGAATGTCCGCTAAATCGGAGACATTCCCCAGAACTTTCACGCCGGCTGTTCTGTGCTCGTTACCATTGGTATTTACAACACCGACCAGATCATACCCCAATCCCGGAGATAACTGGATCAACCGGACAATAGCCTCAGCAGCTTCTCCGCTGCCCACAATGAGAACCTGATCGTGCCCAATACCTCGCGCGCGTAGCTGGTGCCAAACAATACGATGCGTCTCGCGTCCAAGCGCAATCAAGATCACTCCCAACAACCAGGCATAGAGAACCATGGCACGGGGAAAATCCAACTCAAAGATAGTGTTTTTGAATGTCATAGCCGAGATCGCGACACTCAGCATCGTCGCCACACTGACCGCGGCAAAAACAGAGTAAACCATATCAGCACGGGAGTGGGCCCGCGCGACATGGTATAGCCGGTTAACATAAAACACGACGACAACCGTCACAACCTGAACAACCAGCATCGGCAGGTAGTTGGCAAAACCGACGATCTCTAACGGTGTCGTCGGAAAGGGAACCAACTGGCGTGCCCTATAGCCTAACAGAAAGGCAGCCGCTGCCATCAACATATCTACTGCAATCATCGAAAGCATATAGAGAGTTCGGACTTGGGTACGGCTCATCAACCACCTCGCCAATCAGGCAATCGTGAGGGTATGAACACCTCGGGCCAGAGACGCGGCCCCCCTTGAAGCGCAATCGACATCAACACGGCAACATGAACGATCCAGGGTGTTTGATCGCGATAATGCTTGCTATAAAAGAGCAAAAAGGCTCTCACAAATTCATATTGGGCGCGTTTACTTTGACGGCTGGCAGCTCGCTTGACATGCGTGATCTGCACTCGTGGATAGTAGAGCACCTTCCAACCGGCTTCCTTGATTCGCTTGCACCAGTCCAGATCTTCCCCATACATAAAGAAGGTCTCATCCAATAGGCCAACCTGCTCAATAGCCTCTCGTCGCACAACCATCGAAGCCCCAACCACCGAATCAACCTCGGATACTTCATCTTCATCAAGATAAGTCAGGTTATAACGCGCAAATCTCCGACTTTTTGGAAACAATTTTGAAAAACCGAGCATTCGCCAGAAAGCCACTTCAGGAGTTGGAAAGCTTCGGCGACAAGCCAGATCGAGTTTCCCATTAACAAGTACCAGCTTGGGGCCGGCGATGCCAACCTCAGGATGAGCATCCAGATATTGCAACATTTCGAATAAGGCATCAGGCGGAATCTCGGTGTCAGGGTTCAACAACATGGCATACCGTGGCGCATCGGAAGCAGTAGTTCCATCAGATCGAACGTAGCCCAACGATCGTAAGCCCAGATTATTGCCTGCCGGGTAGCCCACATTTCCATGCCCAGAGAGAAGCACGACTTGAGGAAAACATTCAGCAACCATCTCATCGCTACCATCTTCAGAACCATTGTCCACCACAACAACACGATACGTTACCTTGCCGGTGCCGGCAAATACGGTATCCAGACAACGCTTGAGTAGATCGCGTGTATTCCAATTGACAATCACAATGCCGAAATCAACCATGACTGCGATTCTAACCTGTGGAGTGAGGGATGGCAACCAATCACACATTTGGCATACCACTAGGACTATTGTACACTTTGCACAATTCCTTACTCGGAGGCATAATGTAACCATAAGTATGGAATCCGGCTTCAGAGAAAACAGGCCCAGAAATGGAGCGTTGCGGATTCCTTATTCTATGTTCACCAACATGGAGGATGAGGATGATAAAGTTGTCAGATTTTCTGAAGGGTAGTATTAAGGTAAGCGGGCTTACCCTGCTGGTACTGCTTGCAGCAGCCCTGAGTGCCTGCGGCGCCATGGGCGGCGGCAGTTTGCCCACGGCAACCGCGGCACTACCCACCGCTGTTGGCGGCGGTGATGTTCGCGAGCTGCCAACCCCCCTACCGGCTGAGGAAGTCGGCGTTGGCGCTACCAGCGGCGCACAGGACACCCCGGAAGGAACGTGGGGCAACTACCTGCGCGACATCATTGCGGAGCAAAATCAGGCCCAGAGTTCCAAAATTAACCTGTATGAGCGATACGAAGCACCTTCGATCACTCAGCAAAAGCTGAACACGCTTGTCAAAGCAGTCGCCCTGGTCTCTGATCGCTCAAAGATTACCGAAAACAAAGAAGGCGTCGCTGTCGTCAATGGCGATTTCGACATCCGTTTCACCAAAGCAAACGGTGATACCGAAACACGAACCTGCAAAATCACAGTGCAGATAGAGCGGTACGATAGCACCTGGTATGTATTAAATCCACAGCCATTGGCTATCTTCAGCGTATGCAGCAAGTAGTAAGGCCCAACACAAGGCACGGGATTGATTAACACAGTCCATTGACTGTCTGGCCCGCCAGACTCGGGTGTGCCTTGTTGATCTACGAGAGACACTGAATTAGATATCAAGATCGTCGGCGCCAGATGCTTCTCTTGCATCTGGCGTTCTGCTTTTATCGCTCACTGCGAAGCTGTAGGAAGCGTACGCAAGGGTTCGCCGCGCAATGCGGCACGCATCGCCCGGCGATCATCCCAGGGATATTCGACAGTACCAAAGCACATGCTCTGCTCGTGACCTTTGCCACAACTGATAACAACATCACCAACTTGTGCCATCTGAACGGCTTTCAAAATCGCTTCGCCCCGGTCAGGTACACGCCAGAAAGTCTCGCCCTCTATCCCCCCCTTCTCGATACAAGCTGCCGCCGTCGCAGCCATAATCACGTCGAGAGATTCGGTACGCGGATCCTCGGCCGTGATCACTGTCAGGTCGGCCAAATGAGCCGCGATATGCCCCATCATGACGCGCTTCTCCGGATCACGCAGGCCGGCGCAGCCAAAGACGACGATCACCCGCCCGGTTGGGGGAATCATCAGACGCGCAGCCTCTAACGCGCGTTGCAAAGCATTAGGCGTGTGGGCAAAATCAACGATAGCCGGAAACTCCTGCCCCTCGTCGATACGCTCCATCCGGCCTGGAACCCCTTTTATTGCTTCGATCCCGGCTTTAATCGCGCCAGTGGAAATACCCAGACCGCGTGCCACAGCCACAGCAGCCAACATGTTGCTGACATTAAACTCGCCAACCAATGCGCTCTCAATAACCAGCGATTGGCAACCGTCGATGCTGACAACCAGGCGAGTTGATGACGCTCCATAATGAATCTTGCGGGCAAACACCTGCGCGCCAGGCCGACCGGTAATGGCATAACAGAGATGACGATCAGCAGGAATGGCCCGCAAGTAATCGGCACTGGGCGCGTCATCCAGATTGATGACCGCCAGCTTATCTGTAAATTGAGCCTTACGAGTACCCGCCATCAAGTTACGAAAAAGCATTGCCTTAGCATCACGATAATGCTCCCAGGTGCCGTGAAAATCCAGATGCTCATGCTGAATGTTGGTCACTACCGCCACATCGAAGTCACAGGCCGCAACACGATGCTGGGCCAGCCCATGTGAAGTCGCTTCCAAAACACAGTGAGTCAAACCTGCCTTTACCATCCGACTCAGATAAGCCTGCACATCCGGGGAAGTCGGCGTTGTGACATGCAAACCGGTATCCATTTCCTCATCGCCAAGCACGGCGCTGACCGTGCTGATCATACCGGACTTGATCCCGGCCGATTTCAGAATGCTAAAAATCAGGTTGGAGGTCGTCGTCTTGCCATCGGTGCCGGTAACACCGATCATCACCAGATTACGGGCCGGAAAACCCGCCTGAGCCGCCGCAAGATAGGCCAATGCCAGGCCGCCATCAACAACCTGAATGTAAGGTACACGGCAATCAACATCGACAGGGAGGCACTCACCAAAAACTGCCACTGCACCACGATCAACCGCCGCCGCGATATAGGTGTGGCCATCAACCGAAAGCCCGGATCGGGCCACGAAAATTCCGCCAGGCTCTACCATCCGGCTGTCCTCGACAACCGGAGCGACAACCTCCGGATCGGCATTTACAGCGCCGATATTGAGAATATTGGGGACATAAACTAAAAGCTCCGACAGTCTCATCAGGCAGTCACCTCTCCGCTACAAAAAATAAAAACCCCTTGGCCAATGCCCAGGGGCGCCTACCCTACTCTTCTTGGAATAAGTCCTCATCAAGAAACATCTGCCTGCTCAGGTATCAAACAACACTGGCCCACCAACAGATATCAGGAAAGCGAAGATCGCAAGGAAGCTAATTGATGAGCGAAGCTACCATCGATCTGCCGTCCGCCAGCGCGAATGATCACGCCACCCAGGATACCAGGATCGATGTTAAACGCAATCGCATCCGTGCCGAGTTCCTTCTTAAATCGCTCCTGCTCATCGGCAGTAAGCGGCACAGCCGTGACGACAATCAGCTCACCACCCAATCCCTTAGCCTCCGGCGGAATGCGCGTAAAAAAGTCCTCGACGATCTGATGCTGCCGATCCCCATCGAGATTGGTGCCCAACAACTGGCTGGCGGCGGCAAGACTCAACGAGACAATCTCGCCACGCATATCAGCCATCACCCGACTGCGCTCATCGCCGGCATCCTGCCGGGCTTCTTCCAGGACACGCTGCGCATCCGCCCGTGTCTCGGTCTTGATCTGAGCGGCTAACTCATCCGCGCGGGCACGGGTCTCTCCAAGGATACGCTGTGCTTCGGATCGGGCCTCATCGAGCACTTTTTGTTTGTCAGTTTCAGCGCGGGCAAGCGCCTCCTCAGCCTTGAGGGCATTGTTCAACCCGTCAGCGATGCGCTCCTTGCGCTCTTGCAGCATCTTGAGCATCGGTTTATACAAAATAGCCCGCAAGATTAACACCAAGACGATAAAGTTGACAACCTGCAGAAAGAGATATCCGAGGTTAATACCAAGCTTGTCCAAAAAAGAACCTCCCCGTCAATCCAGCTATCAGTCAAACAGAACTGTTAGACAACAAACAGCAGGATTAACGCTACCACCAGCGCATAGATCGCAACAGACTCGGCAAACACAATCGCCAGGATCATATTGGTCTGAACCAGAGGAGCAGCCTCCGGATTGCGACCAACAGCTTGCATGGCGCCCAGACCGATCAGGCCAATGCCGATGCCTGGCCCCAATGCGCCAACCATTGCCAGACCAGCACCCAGGAACTTGAGAGCCGTGACGATACTTCCTTCCATAATGGATGATCTCTCCTCAAACCAAATGCATAGTGCTGAATATCGAATGAGATACCTGAGGCAAATATCCTGTTCTCGCTAAAGTAGTAAGATATCGATCCTTTAGGCAAAGCCTCAGGGAGTCGCTTAAACTTGACTAATGATCGCCTCCATGACCGGCCATCGCCATACTGCTGAAAACCAGGGTCAGGATAGCAAAGACATAGGCCTGGATCGCGCCAACAAACAGCTCCAACAGATACAGCCCTACCGGAACGATAAAAGCGATCAATGTACTGACAACAGCCAGCAAAATACCGCCTCCGAAGATATTTCCCAGAAGACGGAAGGTCAACGAGATGATCTTGACCGGTTCCAGGATCAGCTCAAACAATCCGACACCGAAATCCATGAAACCCATACCACCCCGCGCCAGGCCAGGCGTATTGACGAACTTAGCCAGATACCCCCAGCGCAATCCCATAACACCAAAGACTTGAATAGTCACAAAGGCTACAACCGCAAGTCCCAATGGAACGTTGATATCGGTAGCTGCTGTGCGGACAAACGGAGTGACAACATATAGGTTGCTGCCTCCTTCGTGGCCTGCATCTTCATTGTGATCTTCAGATTCGGCAGGCACAAGTGTGCCGCCGGGATCTTCTACCTTGAGATAGTAGATGCCACTGTTATCGATCTCTGCCGCCTCGAATCCTCTTCCGCCGGCCTCGGCGTGATGCAGCAAGCCGACGCTGTCCACGCCGGGAATAAAGTGCATCCAGTTTGCAGCAAGCAAGAAAATAAAGATGGTACCTGCAATCGGGAAAATCTTGGGCGCCCATTTTGCGCCCATAGTCTGCTCGCTGAGATTGTACAGAAATTCGACTAGTACCTCTACGATATGGGAAAAACCGGTTGGGATTTCCTTCATACCAGCACGAGCGATAAGAGCTAGGGCAATCACCAGGATATCTGTCAACAGAACGGCAACTAACGTGTTGGTCAGGTAGACAGGGCTGCCAAAGAAGTCAAACCATGGCGCCGATGTCAGATTTTCGGCGGGAAGCTGAATGACAGGACGGGCGGCCTTTGGAATGCCCAGTGCCTGCGTCTGTATCCATGGCAAGCTGAAGAACGGGATGCTGCCACAGAAAAAAGCCGACGCAGCCAGAATGACCAGCAACATAAGCAGGCCCTTCTGTCTCTGAAAGAAGTTCGGATTCTTCTGTAGTCGATCCTGATGCCCCTTCAACCGATTCTCTCCTCAACACATTTGACGACCGGATAGACAAGAATGGGTAGCGAAAGCATGACATATAACTCCGGCGATCTTAGCATAAGAGCCTTGAGGCAAGCAAAATGTTCCATGCCTGGTGACGAACCCGCCTCACAACCCATTCGCATAAATGCCAATCTCACGGCAGTGTCGATGCCACGCTATCGGCGGCGCTGATTGCCCAAGCCAGCCATGGCCCGGCTACCGTCCCGATAATCAGGATGCCCGCTCCAGTGATCGCCAACACCGCTGTATGAGCCTGCGTAACGTGGATTGGGCTGGTATCTTCGGTCTCATCCACATACATCACCTTGATGACCGTCAAATAGTAGTATAAAGCAACAATTGCATTCAGTACGGCAACGATAGCCAGCCACACATATCCGGCATCGACTGCCGCGGCGAACAGAAAGAATTTACCAAAGAAGCCCGCCAGCGGCGGGACACCACTCAACGAGAGCAGCGCCAACACCATTGCCAGAGCCAGGTTAGGCGAGCGCCGAGACAGCCCGGCAAAGTCCTTGATCGCATCACTGCCCGTTGCGTTGCTGACAATGATCACCACGGTAAAGGCGGTGATGTTGGTGAGGACATACATAAACATGTAGAAGGCCACCGACGCGATACCCCAGTCGCTCTGGAGAGCAACAACACCCATCAGTGTATATCCCGCCTGTGCTACAGAGCTGTAAGCCAACATGCGCTTGATGTCACGTTGGATCAAAGCCAACAGGTTCCCCAACGTCATCGTGATGGTTGCCATAGCTGCCAGCATACTCATCCAGAACGGAGCAGCAGCTTCGGGCCACACCGCGCCAAAAACACGCACCAGAAGCACAAAGCTGGCCGCCTTGCTGGCCGTCGAGATAAAGGCCGTCACCGGCGTAGGCGCTCCCTGGTAGACATCGGGTGTCCAAAAGTGGAACGGCACAGCAGCAATCTTAAAGCCGAAACCGGCGACCAGGAGTAAGAGCGCCAACGCTAAAGCAAAACTGCCGTTTGCATCACCCAGCATTTGCCGGCCAAGCGGCTCAGCTAACGCATAAATATTGGTGACACCGGTAAAGCCATAAAGCAGACTGAGCCCATAGAGGAATAAACCTGCCGTGAAGGCGCCAAACAGATAATACTTGATGCCTGCCTCAGCACTCTGAGGCGTATCACGCAAAAAACCGGCCAGGATATACAGACTGATCGAGGTCGTCTCCAGCGCCAGAAAAACCATGATCAGATCACTGGCAGCACTCATCAGGCTCATCCCCATCGTTGCGACTAACACGATGGCGTGAAACTCGCCCTGCTGCCCTAGCTTGGGTACGTCGAGCGCGATCAGGCAGGTCAATCCACCTGCCAGGAGCACCATCGTCCGGAAAATCAGCGCCAGCATATCGTAGCGCAGCATCCCACCCAGGACGGGCTGCGCGAAAACCGGATCATTCACCATGCCCAACCCAACAAACAGGTTAGCAGCCATCACGATCAACGATCCAACAGCAGCCACAATCCCCACCGAGCGTCGACGAGACGGAGCGAGGAACAGATCGGCGCTGAGGACTATCAAGAGCAGAATGAGCAGCCCGATCTCAGGCAGGATCGGAGCGACAATCTGGTAAAGCTGGATGTTATTCTCGGCACCGAACACCTATGCACCTCCCAACAAAAGAGCAATCGGCTTCATTCCGGCACTCACCATGGTTTCCATAATAGGAGGATATAACCCAATCGCAACCAGCCAGAAGACCAGGATAGCGAGCGCGATCTTATCCAGCACCGTCACATCGCCAATGGGATCATGCCACTTGCTCTCATCGAATTCACCAAAGAAGACACGCTGTATGACACGCAGCACATAGGCCGCCGTTATCACGATCCCCAAAACAGCCAGAATGGCGATCACCGCGTAGTACCAGGCAACCTGGCCACCGGGTAGCGTCAATGATTGGGCCGACTGCCACAAGCCGACGAAGATCGGAAACTCGGCCACAAAACCGGACAGCCCAGGCATCCCCATGCTGACCAGACCGCCGATGATAAAGGCCCCGGCCACCAACGGCATCTTGTGGCCAAAACCTCCCAGCGAGGGGATATCGCGCGTGTGGGCCCGGTCGTAGACCATCCCGACGCAGGAGAAGAAGAGCGCCGTCATCACACCGTGGCTGAACATCTGCAATCCCGCGCCGGTCATACCGGTCAGATTCATGGTTGCAAAGCCCATGCTAACCAACCCCATGTGCGAGACAGAAGAGAAGCCAATGACATACTTGAAATCGCGCTGCACCATGGCGATCAGTGAGCCATACACAACATTGATCAGCGTCAAACCGATCAACCAGGGCAGATGCATCTGGGCTCCTTCGGGCAGCAGCATCACGCCAACACGCAGCGCCGCGTAAGCGCCCATCTTCATCAACACACCCGCATGGATCATCGAGACGGCGGTCGGCGCGGCAACGTGACCATCGGGGCTCCAGTTATGGAAGGGGAAAATACCGGCCAAGACGCCAAACCCGATAAAGATGAACGGAAACCAGGCTTTGGCGAAGCTCACCATACCACCGCCCAACACGGCTGGTAGGGTCACATAAGGCTGGTCGAAGACTCCGGCATCACGGGCCGCTATCAGATCTTTGATATCGAAGCTGGCCGTCATGCCCGCTCCCTGAACCAGGAAATACATGGCGATCACGCCAACCAGTGCCACCACCGAGCCGACCAGGATATAGAGCGTCAGCTTCATGGCCGCGTACTCGCGTGAGACCTTCCATCCCCAGGTAGCGATCAGGATGTACATCGGGAAGATAGCCAGCTCATAGAAGAAGAACAGTTGGAAGATATCGAGGGCGACAAAGACACCGTAGACACCCGCCACCAGCAGCATGAAGAAGGCAAAAAACTCGCGGGGGCGGTCATCGATGTGCCATGAGATCAGCACGCCACAGAAGGAAGCCAGCCCGGTCAGCAGCACCATCGGCGCGCTGACGCCATCGACGCCCAGGTGGTAGCTAATGCCAATCTGCGGCACCCAGGTCCAGGGCCCATCTTCGAGGAAGAAGCCGGTCTTACCGGCAGCATAAGCCTGGTTGACCTGAAAATAGACAATCAGACTCACGCTCAGGCTGATAAAGGTCGCCGCGGCCGCAATGCAGCGGATCGCGGTCCGCAACGAGGTAATGCGCTCTTTGTCCTTATGCGGATCGAGCCGGCCCTCGTCGGGCATCAAAAACAGGATCACCGCCGCCACGATGGGCGTGAAGGTAATGATCGTCAGGAGGAAAGGAGAGTTCATCTTACAATCCTATACGTTTCAAGACCACAGCTTCGTCACGGTCTGGTTGATGACTTCAACCAGCCAGGACGGGAATACACCGATGACCAACATCAGAACCAGCAGCGGCGCCATAGCGATCACCTCGCGGGCATTGATCTCCAGCGAGCGTCCGTGCGCCATCTCGACAGCTTCCCGGTTCAGCGGGCCATGCAGCACATGGCGCACCGCCTTGAGGATGTAGGCGCCGGTGAACAGAAGCCCCACCATGCTCAGCGCCACCATTAGCACAAATACAGATGTGCCGTTTTGATCGACCTGACCGACCGGCCAGACACCCCGCACCACCAGAAACTCGCTGACAAAGCCGTTAAGCCCCGGCAGGCCAAGTGAGGCCATCGAAGAGAAGAGCAGGATGCCGCCGTAGATCGGCGCAACCGGCCACAGCCCACCGAGCCTGGTCAGGTCACGGGTGTGAGCGCGCTCGTAGATCATGCCGACCAATGCGAACATCGCTGCCGCGCTGAGACCATGATTGAACATCTGCAAGACAGCCCCATTAACGGCAATGATGGCATTCAGGCGGCTTTGAGGCTCGTACTGCGCCCCCAGTCCGACCCAACCGGCCGCGGCAATCGCCAAAACAACAAAGCCCATGTGGTTGATAGAGCTGTAAGCTACCAGCCGCTTGAAATCGGTCTGAGCAAAAGCGGACAAGGCGCCAAAGACAATCGCCAGCATGGCCAGCACCGCCAACACCGGCGCGAAGTCGTGCGCCTGCTGAGGAAAAAACGGCAGTACCAGCCGGAGAAAACCATAGGCTCCAAGCTTGAGTAGAACACCGGCCAGGATCATCGAGCCGGCAGTAGGCGCCTCGGTATGGGCATCGGGCAGCCAGGTGTGGAACGGCCAGACCGGCACCTTGATGGCAAAGGCAAGCGTGAACAGCCAGAACGCAACGTTCTTAATGACGTTCACATCAATGCCGATCAGCTTGCCGGTCAGCGCAGGCCACCTGACCATCAACTCTCTCAGATCAAACGTCCCCATCGTCAAGCCGATCAGCTGGATGCTGAGGAGCAGCCCCAACGAGCCGGCCATGGTATAGATGAAGAATTTGAAGCTGGCATACTGCCGGTTGGCACTGCCCCAGATGTTGATCAGGAAGTACATCGGCACCAGGCCAATCTCCCAGAAGACAAAGAAGATCAACAGGTCAAGGGAGACAAAAACACCCAGCATCCCCATCTCCAACATCAAAAAGAGCGCCATATACAGCTTGACACGATCATCGACGCTCCAGGAGATGATGATCGCCAGGGGCGTGAGCAGAGTGGTCAGCAAGACCATCGTCAGGCTGATACCATCGATGCCAACGTGATAGGTGCTGTTGAGCAAGGGGAACCAGGTCGCCTGCTGCTCGAAGCAAGCACCCGCCACCAGATCGTGGCAGGGATCGGCGTTGAACCACACCCACGCCTGCACAGCCAGTCCCAACGGGATCAGGCTGATCAGCAATGTGGTCCACCGGATCAGCGATTTACTGCGAGACGGCAAAAACAGCACCACAAGCGAGCCCGCCAACGGTACAAATGTGATCAATGTCAGGAGGTTCTGTCGTACAAAAT
Source organism: Anaerolineae bacterium (assembly GCA_016928235.1). Taxonomy (GTDB): domain Bacteria; phylum Chloroflexota; class Anaerolineae; order Aggregatilineales; family UBA3940; genus JAFGMS01. The sequence continues at coordinate 17,674 of JAFGLD010000361.1, forward strand.
CCATAGTGTTCCTCAGTACCGGCCACGGCCAAACCCTAACCAAAGTTCATGATGAGCAAATGCTCATTAAAAACCTTTAGGGTTTTATCACTTAACGCAAAAACAATGCCCACACAAAAACACCGACCAGCATCAATACCCCGGCGATGGCGATCGCCATGTACTGCTGGATCCGGCCCGACTGGACATACTTGAACGAATCGCTGGTCTTGCCGATACCCTCGGCCACGCTGTCGCCTAAGCCATTGACGACGTAGGTATCGAAGTCCTTATTGCGAAAAGCCAGCCACTCAAAGAATCGGGCGACAAAGTGCAAGAAACCGTCGATAATCTGCTTGTCCAGCAGCAGATAGACGATCTGCTCAGATACCCATTTCGATGGGCGAACGAAGATGAGATCGTACAATTCATCGAAGTAATACTTGTTTTCGAGCAGCGTGTAGATCGGGCCAAGCACTTTCTTGAGCGGGTCCTCGTCTTCGGCCTGGAGCGGTCGACGCACATAGACCAGCCAGCCGATCAGCAAGCCGGACAGCGCGATGCCAATCGACAGCAGCACCGGCGCCCAACTGAAGGCTAATGCTTCCGGCTCTTTGAGCAGCGTCGAGCCGACGAAGTGATGGAAGAAGTTGCCGCCCAGCAGCTTACCCAGCACGGGGAAGCCCTCGTGGACACCCACATACCCGGCAAAGACGGCAAAGAAGGCCAGGACGACCAGCGGCAGGTTCATTCGCCAATCCGTCTGGGTAGCCTCCTCAGCAGCGTGAGTGCGTGGCTCGCCGGCAAAGGTCAGGCCGATCTGCCGCATGGTGTAAAAGGCGGTCAGGAAAGCCGCCGCGGCCAGCACCCAGAAGACGGTCGGGTTGTGAGCAAAGGCATCGGCCAGGATCTCGTCCTTCGACCAGAACCCGGCGGTCACGAACGGGAAGCCGGACAGCGCCAGCCCGCCGATCAGGAAGGTCCAGGCCGTCACCGGAATACGCTTCCACAGACCGCCCATGTTGAACATATCCTGAGCATCGAAGTCGATCGGGAAATGATGCCCATGATGGTGGGCATGCTCCTCGCCATGTTCGACGGCATGGATGATCGAACCACTGCCCATGAACAGGAGTGCCTTAAAAATGGCATGAGTCATCAGGTGGAAGGCAGCTGCCACATAGGCACCGATGCCCACCGCGGCCACCATGTAGCCAAGCTGGCTGATGGTTGAGTAGGCCAACACCTTCTTGACATCGCACTGGGCCACGGCAATGGTAGCCGCGAAGAGCGCCGTAAACGCGCCCACACTGGCCATCACCTGCATTGGCAAAGTCAGCGCATGGCCATCCCATCCGGCGCTCATCAGCGGGAACATGCGGATGATCATATAAACACCGGCGGAGACCATCGTCGCGGCATGGATCATGGCACTGACGGGGGTTGGCCCCTCCATGGCATCGGGCAGCCAGGTATGCAGCGGGAACTGCGCGCTCTTGCCGATTGCGCCCATGAAGAGCAGGATGCCGATCGCCCCCGCAACGGTTACGCCGGCCAACGCGGGCACATTCGGGAAGGCAAGTACGTTCAGGCCCTCCAGCACTTCGGGATTGTAGAGGATTTCGCGGAAGTTCAGCGTGCCGGTGAAGCTGTACAACCAGGCTATGCCGACCAACATCGGCATATCGCCGACACGGGTGGTCATGAAGGCTTTGATGCCCGCCAGCATTGGCGTGATACGCTTAGGCTGATTGGCGTAAACCCGATTGTGCCAAAAACCGATCAGCAGGTACGAGCACAGCCCCATGATTTCCCAGCCGACGAAGAGCAGCAGCAGGTTATCGGCCAGCGAGAGAATCAGCATGGCGCCGGCAAACAGCGCGATGAAAGCCATGAAGCGCGCTTTCCAGGCTGTTGCATCGAACTTCTTGAGCTTACGTCCGGCAGTATCGACCGCATCGTGATCGCCCTCCCCCGTCACCTCTGTCCAATACGATCCGGAGGCCATGTAGCCGGTCGAGTAGATGAAGATCATGGTAGCCGTCAGCGGAACAAAGAACAGCATCACCGCGCCAAGCGGATCGACCAGCACGCCCATCCTGAGACTGTCGGTTACCGCATCGCCCAACGGCAACCAGACCAGGCCGGCCGTGAGCGGTTCTTCACCCAGGTGTGGGGTAGTGAGCGCCAGGTACAACAGGATACCTGCCAACACCCAGGTAAACAGAATAGCAACCATCGCGACAATATCGCTGGCGAGCTTACTGTGGCGCGTAAACAGCAAGATGATGAAAAACGCCAGCAGCGGCGAGGCTGGAATCAGAAAAGCAATAAGGCCAATGTTTTCCATAGGTATATTTCCCTGCTTACCACTTCAACATGTCGATCTCTTTGGCGACAACTGTCTCGCGAGCACGGTAGATCGAGATGATCAGCGCCAGGCCAACTGCTGCCTCCGCGGCCGCGACGGTGAATACAAAGATAGCAAATGCCTGACCGTTCAGGTTTTCGGGAGCCATATAGCGCCAGAAAGCCACCAGGTTGATGTTGACCGCGTTGAGCATCAGCTCGATGCTCATGATGATAGCGACCATGTTACGCCGGGCCAGGACACCATAGACGCCCAGGGCAAACATTCCGGCCGCAACCAGAAGATACCAATGTAATGGGATCATGCTCATTCTCCACGACAGACAAACCGGATCTTGTCTCTATTTACGGGCTACAACAATCGCTCCGATCATGGCGGCTAACAACAAGACAGAAGCCACCTCGAAGGGTACCAGGTAAGCCTCCATCCCCTCATAGCTGACCAGGGCCATCCCCAGCCGGGTCAGGCTATCATCCGGCACGCCGGCAACGGGAAATTTGCCGGCAAACCGATCCATAATCACGAAACCGAGTGTGGCAGCCAACAATAATCCGACGAGCGCGGACAGGGGCCACTGCCGGTTGGCGCTTTCGACTCCCATGATGCGCCGCGTTACCATGATGGTAATGGCAATCAAAACCGAAATCGCGCCCACATAGATCAGCACCTGAACAGCAGCCAGGAAGGGCGCTTCGAGCAAAACAAACAATCCGGCAGCCCCAAACAATGCCAAAATCAGATATAAGGCTGCGTGAAACAGGTTACGGTTCGTCACCACTCCCAGGCTGCCGCCCAGGGTAAAAGCTGCCATGATGAAAAAGGCGATAGTAACAGGAGTAATTACCATAGATAGTTTCCCTTACGCTACAACACTATCGAGTTGCCATCCCCGCCTCGACGGATGCCGGGTGTTCGGCAGCAGTCTGGTGCCGGCGCTCACGGCGACCAACAAGAGCAATCCACCCAATAGCAACCAGCCCAACGACCAGATTGACCGCCAACAAGATACCTGCGCGGGGCAACATATCGGCCGGTGTTGCCATCGACAGATAGTTCGGGAATCGGTTTATCAGAAGTATCTGGGCAATCTTGTCGACCAGGGTCGTGAGCACGATCAGGATCAGCGCCAGCGGGATCAAGAACTTCCAGCAGAAAGACATCACATGATCGATCCGAATGCGGGGGAGTGTGCCTCGCGACCAGATGCTGAAGAAGTAAACCACGTAGATCTTGATGGCAAGATAAATGAAGCCAAGCGTAGGATACTGCTCCGCCCCCGGACCACGCCAACCACCCAGAAATAATGTAGCTACCAGCGCGCACATAGTAAATGCATGCGCCCACTCAGCAGCGTAGAACATGGCAAAGGCAAAGCCACTGTATTCGGTCTGGTATCCGGCAACGATCTCCGACTCGGCCTCCAGCAGATCGAAGGGCGAGCGACCGATTTCGGCCGTCATGGCGATCAGGAAGATGAACGCCGCCAGCGGCATCGAGAACACATACCAGATCGACTGAGCAGCGGCGATCTCCCCCATTCGCATCGAGCCGGACAACAAGACGGGCACCAGCAGCATCAGGATCATGGGAACTTCATAGCTGACCAGCATGGCAACCGCGCGGAAAGCACCCAGGAGCGCATATTTATTATTGCTGCTCCAGCCTGCCAGAAGAACAGCCATGATCCCCAGGGAGCTCACTGCCACAAAGTACAGAACACCGATGTTGACATCGGTACCAATTGTTTTGCCGGTAAAGGGAATGACTGCCCAGACCAGAATCACGCTGGCCACCATCAGGATCGGCGCAAGGAAGAAGGGGACGAGATCGGCCCCGGATGGGATAATGATCTCTTTGGTTAACAGCTTGGTCAGATCGGCGACAGTCTGGAAAATACCGTAAGGTCCCACACGGTTTGGCCCAATACGATCCTGGATACGACCCAGCACCTTGCGCTCAAGCCAGATATTGAATATCAGGATCAGCAGCACACAGGTTGCCAGGACGGCTGCAGCCAGGAATGTGATGATGGCATCTGCCACAACTTGGTCGGCGCCCAACCCGATCAAAAGGCTCAACAGAAAGTTGTAAATGGTAGTAAAGATATCGCCCATTCAGAACTTGTTCCTTAATGTAAGCAGCTCATCTGTAGTTGCCGGCTATTGGTCATCCGTTTTAGTGTGTATAAGCGATGAGCGACAAGAACCGGCACTCACTGACAAACTCCTCAAACCAAAAGCTGATAGCTCCACTACCGCTATCAGCTCTGCTCGATGGTTACACCCACTCCAGGGCACCCTTCCGCCAGGCATATAGAAGTGCCTCGGCAAGGGTCACAATAAACACAATCCCGGCGACAACGCCAAACAATGAAAGCTGGCCATAAGCCACCGCCCAGGGATACAAGAACACAACCTCTATATCAAACACCAGGAAAACCAGGGCAAAGATGTAATATTGGACATCAAACTGCACCCATGTATCCCCCACCGTCTCGACACCGCACTCGTACGTGCTGTTCTTGAGTGGGTTGGGCTTGCGAGGTCCCAGGATACGCCCTGCAAGGATCGGGACAGCCGGAAGGATCAGCGAGATAACGAAGAGCAGCGCGATAAATGTCCATTCACCCATGAGGGATCTCTCCTGGCATCAACCTGATTGTTCTTTCGACAGGCAACAGCCCTAAAAAACCACCAGCATAGCTGGTGGGCTGTGAAGATTGCCGCCGAAGTATAACACTCTCTCCCCTTGGAAAGCAAAGTCACGTATTCATTCATCTAAACATTCGGCGGTTCGCTCAACGACCGCCAATGACCAGCGGCATCTCGCCAAAAGCCAGCATCTGCCCTGGCGAGCCGTCGAGAGGCAGCAGCCATAGTGACGGCCCAGCCTCGCCGGGCATCCAACGCTGAACCACGACACCATCCTCCCCGTGCCACACGATCATCATGTCGTCCGCGCCCGGCTGTGGCGCCAAAGCCGTGACCTGATAAACCCCACTGGCATCAGGCTGAAGTAGAACAGCCTGTCCAATTCCACCCTGGTCGGTTTGAGTGACCTGGAGCGCAACGATGCGAACAGCGTCAGGCGCAAATCGCGCTGACCAGAACACGCCCTGTGTTGTCTCTGGAGAGATCCTGACAATGTCGATGATAGCGCCTGGCGGCCGGGGCATCGTTCCCTGGTACAGCGATACATCAGAAGACATCGCCTCCGATTGTCTAAACAACAGCACCTTCGTCTGATCAGTTGATACGTCCCACAGCCCATAGCCATCGGCCAAGATCATGGTCTCGCCACTAGACGGTGTTAGCAATAACCAGCTGCCGGGATCATCACTGTTGGCCACCATGCGGCGAACAGCCAGCAAGTCAGAGCCAAAAGTAAAACCGGGAAAGTAGATCGCGGGATCGACGGTCATACTTGTCTCACGCAGCACCTGTGGAGGTGTCCCAGACGCTATATCTACTCGCCAGATGCGATTGGCCACCATTAAGCCTTCCGCATCGAATTCAGCCTCGGCGTACAGCAGGCTATCGCTGTCCGTTGCCCAAACAAGCGAGTCGCAACTACCGGAGAGCGTCTCCGCAATCGCGGTCGGCTGTCCCTCGCTGACATCGAGCATCATCACCTGCTGCGAGGCAACGGTAAAAGCCACATACCGGCTGCTGGGGGAAAGTACCAGTGAGCGCAGCACCGTTCCCGCCGGGAGAGCAGTCAACTGCCGCTCATTGCCAGCCGCCCCTACAGTCCATAATTGCCCATCCCGGGCAAAGACGATCTCGCCCTGACCGGCTCCCGAATTGAGCTCGGAAGGCTCCTCGGAAATGTTATCGGTATCAAGGGCAGGGTCGGGCTGGAGTACCGACGCCGGTGGTGGCGGTGGTGTGATCGGCTCACCAACAAAGAGGTTGCACCCCGACAGAAAACAAACCGCCAGCAGCACCCACAACATAGTGACACGTTTAAGCATTTTCATGTTTGATTCCTCAAGACCAAGACGAATACCCTAGAGGATCGTAACATAGAACACTCAGAGAGCAAAGCGATCAGAGGCTGCTCCGGCTTTGAAAATATCCGCTTCATAAAGAGAGGGGCCACACGATAACAACATGGTACCCGCCAAGCTTGTCACAAGCGCGGCAGTAGATCCCCACCTGTGGGGTGACCCCACTTGCAGGGTAATGGCAGCAACTGTCGCTATGAGTTAAAATGGGGTACTGATTTTATAGGTGGCACCCGGCATGCCTGTCCGGACAATCGCTTCCGCTCATCTTGTGCAAAAACTTCCCTGGAGCACTATCATTCTTACCGCTATTTGATCCTCCGGTGATCCTCCGGTGATCTTCCGATCATCCTCCGATCTCACCGGGATGGGTGTGATCCTCCTCCCTGGCAGCCAATCATCCTTCGGCAATACCGGATAGCCCGCCGTACCAAACCGCGGAGTATTCACTGTGCCAACCATGCGGGATTGTCTATAATCAGGAGATCAGCACAGTAAAGGAGCACCGTCGTGACCGTCGAAATTGTTCATCCATCACTTGAACATTGGCAAAGTTTTGTCGAAGCCCAGTCCGGGAACTTTCTACAAACTGCTTACTGGGCAAAATTGAAATGCGGTTCCAATGATTGGGACTACGAACTCATTGCATTAGAACAACACGGACAGATCATCGCCGGAGCCCTGGTGCTATACAGACAATTGCCATTGGGTTTTGGGACAATTGCCTACATACCACGTGGGCCCGTCATCGATTGGCGCAATGAAGGGCTGACCATGAAGCTGTTGGCCGAAATCGATGCGGCCGCGCGCCGGCGACAGGCCATTTTGTTGAAGGTCGAGCCTGATACAGAAGACTCGTCTGCTATGCGAGAACAGTTATCCGGCCTTGGATTAAGAGCATCGATGCATACCATCCAACCTCAGAGCACGATTCTAGTCGACACAACCGGGACTGAGGAGGATATCCTGGCCCGCATGAACCAGGGCGCGCGCCGCAAAATCCGTACTGCTGAGAAACGTGATGTGGAAACCCGGCATGGTAACACAGATGACATAGCCTCGTTTTTCGAGATCATGAAGATCACCTCACAGCGCGACAAGATTGGTATACGAAATCAAGAATACTATCACAGAACCCTTGACATCTTTGGGCCCAATCACGCCACACTTATCTTGGCCTCCCACCAGGGCCACGATCTGGGTGGCCTCATCGCGCTTGCACTAGGCCCACGAGCATGGTATCTATACGGCGCATCCTCCAACGACGAGCGCGAGCGCATGCCCAACTATGCTGTGCAATGGGAAGCACTCCGCTGGGCGCGTGAGCGCGGCTGTAACGAATATGATTTGTGGGGCATTCCGGATGCCGATGAGAAAACACTTGAAGCCCAATTCCAACATCGTCGAGATGGGATGTGGGGATTATATGGGTTTAAACGCAGTTTTGGGGGAAGAATCTGGCGAACAGTAGGCGCATGGGACAGACCCTACAATCTGTTGATTTATGCCGCCTATCAGATCGCGACAAAAATGCGGTATTGGTGGCAAAACAGAAGGCATATCACAACAACACAATAACATCAAATTCGCGCCCCATCGATCTTGGTTCATCATAGGAGTAAGTGCTATAATCTGCCGGATTGTAGCTCCAAGGCTTTTGGAATAACCTGAATAGGTTGACCTTGCGCATACTGACCACTCAGAATGGGTCTTGTTGCAAATTGCAGTCTTATTTGAGTAACTGAGAGTAACTGATCTTGAGCAAGAAATCTAAGCAAAAATTCTCATCCCGACCCTCATCCACACAAGATGCCCCTACTCCGTTTGCAATGGCTCGACGGGGAGAGAAGGCATTCAAGCGTGAAAACTACCCCCTGGCCATCAAAGAATGGGAACAACTGCTGCAAGACGCTACCCTCAAACCATCGCTCAGAAAGACTGTCGAACAAAGTCTGGCGGAAGCCTATTTTCGACATGGACAAAATATTCTGTTCTCTGATGCAATCCAGGCCTGCAAGCTGATCGAGTCTGCGGCCGGTTTACATCCCAATGATGCCATCTATGCCTATCATGCCGGTCTGGCGTTTCACCGGCACAACCTTTTCGACAAAGCAATAGAATGGTACCGTGAAACCCTTCTTAGAAAACCGGATTTTCAACGAGCATACTATCCGCTGGCGTTAGCCCTGGCCGAAGGAGGTCAGGATGTGCTGCGAGATCCGGTCTGGAACCATTTAGATGAGGTCCAACGGGCCCGTGTAAAAGGATTGCCGGGTGACGATCCCATTTCGCAAGGTCTTCTGCATGTTTCCCAGGAAGATTGGAATCAGGCACAAGAGATATTGGCTCAAGTCGTAGCAGAGCCGGGGCCGCCTCTTGCCAAAGGGTTGGCCTATCATTATCTTGGGGTCATCGCCTTACAGCAAGGGGACGAGCAAAGCGCACTACAGCATTTGCAGCAAGCCAGAAAACATGGATTAACGACCGGTGCCTGCGTCCACAACCTGGTCTCTCTTAGCCTCAAGCAGATCGAGCAGATGCTGGCCGATAAAAATATCCGCGCGGCCATGCCACTGGTCGAATTTCTACGGGAATATGCACCGGACGAGCTGCCTGAAGAGATCGACCATGCCACCCGGTTTATGACGGGATACACCCACGCCATGCAGGGCAAATGGCAAGAAGCAATAACCTATTGGGAGCCGCTAAGAGAAATCTCCGGCATCCAGGGACTTCACGCCGCCGCCAATGTAGCGGTTGCTTACGAGAAATTGGAGGAATGGGAGAAAGCCGCCGATGCCTGGCGCGAATCTACCCACTACCACTCCGGCAAGGAAAATAATTCAGACCAGTTACAACCGGAGCAAATGGCGCGGCTATGGTCACGCATAGCAGTTTTGTATAAGCAAGCACTGATGCCGGAAGAGGCTATCAAAACCCTCGAAAACGCGCTCCAATATCAGCCCGACGATCCGGTACTGCTGCTGGCTATAGCACATTATTATATCAATCAGGAAAGCTACGATTCAGCCAAAAAATGCGTCGAGGAAGTCCTGAGCAACTCGCCTCAAAACGGTGAAGCACTGATGCTCAAGGCAATGCTGGCCGAGATCAAGCCATCTGGGTTCAAGTTGAGCCACAACAAATCCTTGCCGGGCATCAAAGAATGGGAGCAAGTCGAGCAGCTCGACGATGAAACCTACGCGCCTATCGCTCGCCAGAGACTCAGTATATTCTACCAGATAGACTACATGCGTCATTGCAATTTTGAGCGGTATAAGGAGGCAGGCCAGGTAGCACGCAAGTATTTGGAACGTAATCCTCACGATCAACTATGGCGTTCCCAACTCGCTTACGCTTTGGTTGTTGCCAAAGCCAAGCAAGCAGAGATCGTTCAGGCGATCAGCCAAGTCGATCTTTCTGACACAGATGCGCTGCACCAGCTCGTCGATGCGTGGCATATGGTCAAGAAACCTGAGGAAGCGCAAGCGTTGCTCGATCAGGTAGAGGCAAGTACCCCTCTGCCGGCTGATTTCTTTATCGGTATAGCCCGGTGTGCTTTTGGCCGACACCAACCAAATGTGGCTGAAGCTTACATCGAGGAAGCATTGCAGCGAGCAAAAGATCCCACCGAGATCAAACGCACCAAAACCGACATTGGCCACCTCTACTTGGACAACGACAAACAAGAACAGGGTAAAGCCATATGGGAAGCTATTCTCGAAGAAGATCGTTACTTTGGCCCCGCGCTACATGCCATGGCGCTCATTGCGGTACAAGAAAGTGATTTCAAACTCGCCAGACGTTATCTGAACCTGGCTGAACGATGGGCCAAAGCTAACAAGGATACCGATCTTCTGGAAGACATTCAGGAAGGTCGCGCCATCATTGCAGAATCGATGTTCCCTTATTTTCGATGGGATTACTAAGGAATGGCGGTTACATAACTTTCCCGGTTGAGTTTGAAATAAGGACTATGGATGGGGTCAGTTAACCCAGTCTCATTTTGACAGCTTTGCCATTAGACTTTATCGAAAATAACTGAGTTACACATAAAATAAGCCGGATTCTACGCATAGCCTGCCTGCCGCCGATAAAGTCTATTAGAAAAAACCAATGATAACGTCTCATATCGTTGCCCAGATAAGTTTGTGCGCCATGGATAGTATTAAAGGGACAGTAGATGGAAACCTCTGAACAGAAATCATTGGATCAGCTCTTAAGCCTCGTGCGGCAAGATCTGGTCGATCCTTACGAAATTCTGGGGCTGCAACAAGGCGCGTCCCTGGAAGCAATCAAAAAAGCTTATTTTGCCAGAGTACGCGAATTTCCGCCGGAGCGCGATCCGGCCGCTTTCAAGCAGATCCGCGCGGCTTATGAAGCCCTCAAAACACCCGAAGCCAAAGCATCAGCCGATCTCTTTTTGCTCCATCCGCCGCCACCTTATACCCCAAGAACAAACCTGCCTGACCCGATCCTCGACTACCAACCAGGCGACTGGCTGGTGCTGGCGCGCGCTTACTCCGATTTGGGAAAGTTAGACTTCCGCAAGGACTATCGGGCGATCAAGATATGAACATCCGTCTCGTTTACGAAGCAATCAGCAACCTGGCTCGCCGGATCGAGGCTATAGGCGATACTGATATTAAACGCCTCTCGCGCGAACAGTATAAAACCAACACACTCAATGAGCAGCATCTCGAACAAACAAAAAAAGCACTGGCTCAATCTCAACAAGCACTCGATGAGTTAAAGCATCAGTACGAAGAACGAGAAAAACGTGCTCGATTCGAGGTTTTAACCGCTCTATTTCCCGTTCTAGACAGTATCGAGGCAGGCGTTCTCAGTGGAGTCACCCAGATTAAGACCATGATGCCCGTTAACCCGGAGGCTGCAAAAACATTAGCAGCCTGGTTAGACGGTCAGCGGTTGCTGCGTGAGCGGCTGTTGGGTATTCTTGCCTCAGAAGGTATCCGCCCCCTCAAAGCAAAGGGACAACTATTCGATCCGCATCATCACGTTGCCGTCAAAATAGTTGATAAACCCGACCTGCCAACGGGCCAAATCGTCGCCGAAGAGCGTCGTGGGTACATTTCAGAAGACACTATTCTACGCTACGCCGAAGTCGTAGTGAACAAACCAACAAAGGAGTAAAACAACCATGTCCGTTATTGGAATCGATCTCGGGACGACCTTTTCGGCAGCCAGTGTCGTCAAGGACGGCCAGCCTGTTATCTTACCGGTCGGAGATCAGCGTATTATGCCTTCTGTCGTTGGCGTATCGCCGGATGAGCAGTGGCTGGTCGGTCAAAGCGCGCTCAATCAGTGGGTTCTTTACCCTGAAAGCACCGTTCGTTCCATCAAGCGCAAGATGGGCAGCAATGAAACCGTATTGCTGGGCGGGAATACCTACAATCCTCAGCAAATATCGGCAATGATCCTGCAAAGGCTCAAGCTGGCCGCAGAGGAACACCTGGGCGAGACCGTCTCACAGGCCGTGATCACCGTGCCCGCCTATTTTTCAGATGCCCAACGTCAGGCAACTCACGATGCCGGCACGATCGCCGGCCTGGAAGTCATGCGCATCATCAACGAGCCGACGGCGGCGGCGCTGGCCTACGGCCTACAAGGTGGGCACAACGAAGTATCGCTGATCTACGACCTGGGCGGCGGCACTTTCGACGTATCACTGGTTGAGTTATCCAGCGGCGTGGTCGATGTGCGCGCCAGCCACGGCAACACCCATCTGGGCGGCGACGACTTTGACGAGCGGCTGGCTGACTGGCTGCGCTCCGAGTTCGAATCGAAACATAAAGTCGATCTGCGCAGCGATAGACAGGCCCTGGCACGCATCCACCAGGCAGCAGAACAGGCCAAAATCTCCCTGTCCGCAGAGCCGTACGTATGGGTACGCGAAGAATACCTGGCCCAAAAAGACGGTAAGCCAATCCACATGGAGATCGAGGTCAGCCGGGCCCAGTTTATGACCCTCATCAAAGATCTGCTCGATCTGACTCTGGAATCGGTCAACCGTGTCCTGAAGGACGGGAATACCGAGAAGCCCGATCACATCTTGTTAGTCGGCGGCAGCACCTACATTCCTGCTGTCTGGGAAATGCTGGCCAATCGCTTAGGCGTCGCGCCGCGCCAGGATGTCAACCCCTCGGAAGCAGTCGCGCTGGGCGCCGCCATTCAAGGCGCTATCGTGGCCGGCGACCCCATCGAAGCTATCCTGGTCGATGTAGCCCCCTACTCTCTGGGCATTGCTATCGCCGATATTACCCCCTTCGGGCTTGTCCCCGGTCGCTTCAAGCGGCTCATTCCGCGCAACAGCACTATTCCGCTCACCCGCAAAGAGGTCTTCTATCCGCTTCATCCGGACCAAAAGGCAGTGCAGATCGAGGTATATCAGGGTGAGAGTTCACTCGTCAGTGAGAACATCCTGTTAGGCGACTTCCTCTTTGAAGATTTGAAACCTGTTGAGAAAGATGGTTCGCCTGCTGTCACAGTCCAGTTCGACATCGACGTCAACGGCGTGTTAAACGTACAGGCAGTCGATCGGGGCAGCGGCAAGGAAGGCGGGATCTCTGTGAAGGCATCCAGCCAACGTCTCAGCCAGGCTGAGCTTGAGGCGGCACGCGACGCTCTACCGGAAATCTCACTGCTGCCCGACCTGCCCGAAGAAACAGTTGAGGAAGCCGCCGCCCTTCTCAACCGCGCGGCGCAGCTATCCAAAGGGAAGGATAACGCATCGTTGCAGGATGCCGCCGAGCGCGTTAGAAATCTGCTGCGGACGGGCGAGCAGGAAGAACTCGAAAATGCGATTGACGATTTGACCGATGAGCTATATGAGGCAGAAGCATAGCAATCGCCCGTCAGATGTCAAGTGCCTATTCGAATCATCAAACTTCCGAAGTCTTGAAGGCTTCGGAAGTTTCCGCTAGTGGAAGAGAGTGCCATGACTGAAACCACCTCAAAAGATGTGCTTTTAAACAATCTTCGCACCGCCCATACCAGGCTATATACAGCCATCGATGAACTGACCGAAAACCAGATGACTCTCCCCGGCGTCGTGGGCGAGTGGTCGATTAAAGACCTGATCGCCCACTTCACTTACTGGGAGCACCGCGCGGCTTTCTTGATCGAATCAGCCATCGATGGTTACCGCGAGGAAGCCGACATCTGGAAGATAGGCAGTGTAGATGACCAGAACGCGCGGAACTTCGATGACAACAAGACCCGCCCTCTGACCGATGTACTGGCCGACTCACACGCAATGCTTGAAACGCTGCTCTCTCTCATCGAGCGTCTGCCGGAGCAGCACCTGGTCGATCCTTCTCGATTCGGCTGGCCGGGTGACGAGACTCTCGGCGAGAGGATAGCCGGCGAAACCTTCGGACACATCGAAGAGCATTGGCCCGATCTACAAAGCCGGCTGACCCGGCGAACACGCCGCTGATCGAGCCGGACAAACACGATGATCGTACTTCCTTCCACTATCACCGACCGCGCCACGTGGAACGCTACACTGGCGCAAATGCCCTACGCTCATATATTGCAAACCTGGGAATGGGGCGATTTCAAGACCGTCACCACCGGCTGGACGGCGGAGCGCATTGCCTACCTGCACCAGGGCGGCGTGGTAGCCATGGCGCAAATCCTCACCCGGCAGATCGGGCCGCTATCGATTATGTACGTGCCCAAAGGCCCAGCCCTCGATTACACCAACCAGCCGCTGCGCGCCGCTGTGCTCGACGCGCTCAAGCGGCACGCGAACCGGAACAATGCCATCTTCCTCAAGATCGACCCGGATGTGGTGACCGGAATCGGCATACCGGGCGCGCCGGGAGCCTTCGATGATCCGACCGGCCAACAAATCATCGAAGAGTGGAAGGCTGCCGGGCTGCGCTTTTCATACGATCAGGTCCAATTCCGCAATTCAGTCGTCATCGACCTGCGCCACAGCGAAGATGAACTGCTGACTGCCATGAAGCAGAAGACACGCTACAACGTCCGGCTGGCCGAAAAGCGCAACGTGACAGTCCGCCCTGGGACACTCGATGACTTCGACCTGCTCTACCGGCTCTACGCTGAAACCGCCCGCCGCGACGGGTTCGTCATCCGGCCATTGGACTACTATCGCCAGGCATGGGGAAGCTTCATGCAAGCCGGAATGGCTCAACCGCTCATCGCCGAGTACAAAGACGAAGCCATCGCGCATGTCATGATCTTCGGCTTCGCCAAACGGGCCTGGTACATCTACGGCGCGTCGGCGGACGAGGAACGGAAGCACATGCCGACTTATCTGCTCCAATGGGAGGCTATCCGCTGGGCCAAAGCACAGGGCATGGCCGTCTACGATTTCTGGGGCGCGCCCGACGATTTCTCCAATCCAAACGACCCAATGGCAGGTGTATTCCGCTTCAAAGATGGGTTTGGAGGGATAGTCGCTCGGCGCATTGGTGCGTGGGATTACGCGGCAAAACCGCAGTTATATTCCCTTTACACCCGTGTGATGCCCGCCGTGCTGAACGTCATGCGTGGGTTCGGGCGACGGCGGATGCAGCAGGAAGGACAATCCGATTGAGCCATGGATTGAACAGCAACGCAGTTCTTCGGGAACTCCGCAAAAAGCTTTTAACCTGGATATCAGGATTTCGAGAATGCCGCAGAAACCTAACTTCAGCTGGCTTGCTATCTTCAAAAAGCCTGCTTACTTTATGAGCATGCAAACAGGGCCTGCTGCCAACCAGACTATGAGCAACTGGTTAGCATGGACCGGTTGTCTTGAGCTAGTCAATATCATCTTATATTTGGGATTGCTCCTGCTCCTAAATATGCTATTGCCAAATACAATAGCCGATCTGTCTATCATCGGCGCTTTGACAATGAGCATAATCCTTTTACAAGGGGGGTTGTATTGGCTACTCAAGCGTACGCAGTTCTTGACTAGTCTCTCAGCGATGACCCGCCTGCGTGCAATAAGATGCCTATATGTTCTGAATGTTTTATTGATGGGCCTATTTCCGGCTGTCGTTACAATTCGATTGCTTTTTGGCCATCTGCCAGGCTTAGGCGATAGCCTCATTGGAATAGGCTATTATCTTTTTGGTCTTGGGGAATTTGTTCACTACTTTTGGTTCAAGATCAATATGCGTCCCAGTGAAATGAAAAGAATGAGGCATAGACAATTGATACCCGCACGTTTTTTACGAGAATATCGACGCGCGAAACGAGCAGTCAAATGAACAGCGTACCAAGATCTGATATTGCTTTTCAAAATCTTGAGCACTCTTTGGTACATCAAGAAATAAAGAACATGATGTTTCTTGCGAAAGATTGAGAAGCTTTTCCATTGCTGTTTGAGAAGGCACTATATTAAGCATGAGAGGAGCAGGTAAAAGTGGACATCCTGGAAGCAATCGCTGCACGCAGAAGTGTTCGTAAATTCAAGCATGACCCCATACCAGAAGAGGGTATTCAAACCATCCTGAAAGCAGCCACTCAGGCGCCATCGGGCAAGAACCAGCAGCCATGGCGATTTATAGTCGTGCAAAGCGACAAGCGTGCCGAGATGGTGAAAGTCATGCGCAAGGGGATGGAGAAGATCAAAGCTCAAGGGAAAGACATCGGCAGCAGCGAAGGTACGGTCAGGGCCATGGAAGAGGCACCCGTAACGATCTTCGTTTTCAATCCGCATGGAACAGCACCCTGGCTGGCACATTCGATCGATCAGATGTTTAACGATGTCGTCAATTTGCAATCGATTGGAGCGGCAATACAGAACATGGCACTGGCAGCACAGGGTCTGGGCATCGGATCGCTATGGATATGTGACGTGTTTAGCGCCTACGAGGAGCTTCGAGAATGGTTAGATGAGGAAGGTCAGATGGTCGCAGCAATGTCATTTGGTTACGCCGATGAGAGCCCGGAGCCCAGACCACGCAGGCCGGTTAGCGAAGTAGCACGATGGGTGTGAGAACTATTACAATCTATCCGGGCATGTCACGCTATAGTTAAGGAACATCCTCATGCAAGAGAGAATTCAGCAGGTTCTGACCGACATCGAGCAAAAAGCGAATGTTCGCATTGTCTATGCCTGCGAATCGGGCTCCCGCGCCTGGGGCTTTCCCTCAGCCAACAGCGATTATGATGTGCGTTTTATCTATCTGCGCCCCAAACACTGGTACTTGTCGATTGACGTCGAACATCACCGTGATGTCATCGAGCAGCCCATCTCCGATCAGCTCGACATCAACGGCTGGGATTTGCGGAAAGCACTCAAGCTGTTCAGGAAATCCAATCCCCCACTCCTGGAGTGGCTTCACTCACCCATCATCTATCTCGATGACTATAGCGTAGCCGATGATCTCAGAAAGCTCCTTCCGGTTTACTATTCGCCCATCGCATCGTTTTACCACTATCTGCACATGGCCAAAGGCAATCTTCGCGATTACCTTCAGGGCGATATTGTCTGGGTCAAGAAATATTTCTATGTTCTGCGCCCACTGCTGGCCATGAAGTGGATCGAGGAGGGACGTGGTATCGTGCCAATGGCATTCGATACGCTGGTGCAAGAAGTAGTGGGCGATGAAGCTGTCCGGCAAGAAATCACGAACTTGCTGGAGCGTAAAAAACGCGGGGATGAGCTTGCCCGCGAGCCTCGCATCCCGATCATTAGCGATTTCATCGAGCGTGAGATTGAGCAGTTCAAGGCAGAGGCTGTAACACCCGATCAGAACCGCCGCAGCATTGAGACACTCGATGAGCTGTTCCGCCAGGTGTTGGACAAAGTCTGGCAGCCACAATCAACCGACAAGATATGAGGACCCGCGCCACATATCGACCGCCGCTACCTGAGTGTTTCGCGGCATATAACAATTACTGATGCCGCGAAACGTTAGGCTTCGGAAGTTTGGGCCTGGAGCAGCTTTGCAATGGACTGTGTATGGTCACGCTCGTGCCACAAAACACGGCGAATCAATTTGCGCGCCGACCATCCCTCACCATCTACCCAGGCTGTGTGCTCAGTGCCAACCAGATCTGGCAGGCACGCAAGCAGTTGAGCGCGAACATTCGCCAGCCGCGCCAACGGCTCATCCGGTAGATCCCTTTCAGTACAAGCCACATCCAACCGATCAAGATACCACCATTCCTCACTGCCAATATGCCTCAAAATATCATCGATGGAGCCAAAATCCTCCCCATCAATTGTCTCCGCGCGCCTTGCCGGTGAAACAGTCTCGACCAGATCCAACAGATCGCTGCGCGAGCAGGCCAGCAAGCGACGTACATATTCACCTTCCTCACTGCTCAAGGGAATACGATCATCTTCGAAGAATGCATGAGCGATGTAGCCCTGTCCAGTCTGGACAGACTTAAAGACCTCGACCACATGAACATCGATATACGGATCCTCAAACGCGCGCTCCGGCCAGTGTCGGCTCAACCAGCGTTGATAACCCGCAATACTGGCTCCGGCCTGGCTGATAGCCTCGGCCCGTGTTTTGCCTGTGCTGTAACAACCCGGCAGCTCGAATACCCAGGCAATCCAGTAATCCGGTTTTATGTCTTCGATGCCAAGTCGATAGCGCATGATATTACCCCCCACGATATGACAGCAGATAAAGAAGTGCTTCTCATTGTACGCAACTTTTCTTACTTTGCGAAGCGAGCACGAAGCAGTAAGATCAGATTAGAGCATCCGCCATTGGCCATCAACCAAAGAGGAGCATGAATGACCACAAACGCTATCCACACGCTTGAGAGTCTGCCACGTGTCCAATTAGCACACCTCCCTACCCCGATCGAGCCACTGCCGAATTTAAGCAAATATCTGGGAGGGGTTGAGCTATGGATCAAGCGAGATGATCAGACCGGATTGGCAACCGGTGGCAACAAAGCGCGTAAACTCGAATACCTGCTGGGTGAGGCACGTAAGGTTGGGGCAGACAGCTTGATCACTGCCGGATCAACACAATCGAACCACGCCCGGCAAACAGCCGCTGCCGCCGCCAGGTGTGGCCTGGAGTGTCATCTGGCGCTCTATGCGCCTGACAGTCAGCCTCCCGATCAGCCGGAAGGCAACATCCTGCTCGACCTGCTGCTGGGCGCAACCATCCATTGGACAGATGAACACGCGCCCTACCGGCAAACCATCCGGCATATTGAAGAAAAGCTCAAAGCCGCAGGCAGACGCCCTTACGTCGTGCCCTACGGCGGCTCAAGCCCAATTGGGATGATGGGATATGTCACAGCCATGCAGGAGCTGATCAATCAAAGTGAGCTTGTGGGAGTATTGGATGCGGTGGTCTTTGCAAGCTCATCGGGTGGCACCCAGGCCGGGATGATTTTGGGGAGTTATCTGACAGGATGGTCAGGCAAAGCCCGCCTGCTGGGGATCAGCGTCGACGAGCGCGAAGCCACGATCGGTCCACGTATATCCAACCTGATCAACCAGGGAGCGCAAACCCTTGGCCTGGATTGGTGGGTCAACGATGATGTCGTCGATATCAACGACGATTACCTGGGTGGCGGCTATGCCATCGTCGGCGACGCTGAACGTGAAGCTATCAAGCTGCTGGCCCAACATGAGGGCATACTGGTCGATCCCGTGTACACCGGGCGCGCACTGGCCGGGCTGATCGATCTCATCCGTCGAAATGAGTTTAAGCCCGGCCAGAAGGTGCTATTTTGGCATACCGGCGGCACAGCCGCGCTGTTTGCCTTTGGGAACGAATTGGGAATGTAGGCGATCAAAGACCTACTGGGTGCTTATCTCACTATCCTCTTCGTCCGGGACATAAAAGGCTTTGATCGCTTCATGATGGACGTAAGCCAGACCCGCCGCCGCGTGAACCGACACTGCATCGGTGTAGAGCGATGTAATACGAATGTTAGAAGCAAAAAAGAACGGACCGGCCAACATGGAAAACACATCTACCACTTTGGTGTCCATGCCCATGTGAAAATCGCCATGGAGCAGGTAGGTCTCGGTCAGACATACAATGCGGGCCACTTTGGGCAGCGGTTTGATCTCCTCAAGAGTCAATTTACCCAGAATGAGCACATGCAGTTCCTTCTTGGGAACATAGAGTGCTGTGGCTGCCATAGGTTCCATCTGGATGCCGGGACGAAGTGAAACCACCATCGCATCGAAGATGGTGAGCGTGGTCCGCGAAGCATCGTTCAGATAAACAGTCGGGTTACCCAAAGGCCGCAACTCACCACTGATCCGGTAATTGGCGGTCAAGATGTCTACCGGGTATCGCTTCTCGATAATTTGCACAGTCTAACCTCCTTGGGCAGAAAAGGGACACGCAAAAAAGACAAAAAGCCTGCTTAGTTTCACTATGATGTTTGCCTGCCATAACTGTCAACTTAGGGTCATTTACCATTTGGATTGATGGACAGCAGATTTGGCAAGCCGAGAAAAAGATCGGGATGTTTTTGAAAAAGATCAAGAAGTTTTCGGGAATGTACCATGCCGTTGGAACA
>JAFGLD010000362.1 GCA_016928235.1 Anaerolineae bacterium
AACGCCCAACGCAATCCTGACCCAATCGGGGGTCAGGGGAAATCGTTGGGGCGAGATGCGTACGTTTGTATACATTTCAGGAAACAGCATCCAACAGACTCATCAATATTGAACATTACATGTGTAGAGCGGCTATGAATCAAAAATTATTCTTCCTTGGGCTTCTGTTGGCCGGACTGGTAGTGGGCATCGATGCCGTGCCGGCTAATGCGCAATCAGCTCAAGCCGCCGAAGTCGTCAGGCTGGTGAACGAGCTGCGGGCCTCGAAGGGACTGCCAGCCTATCGTGTCGATGGGACACTGACGTCCATCGCTCAGGCTCAGGCCGATTGGAGCGCCGCTAATAATCACATCGGGCATGACGGCCCCGGCGGCAACCGCCCGCGTGACCGCGCTCTGGCCGGCGGTTATGGCGGCGGCAAAACAATCTCTGCTCAGGAGAACATTGCCAGTGGAACACTGCCCTACATCACACCCGATTGGGTTGTTTTGATGTGGCAGGGTGATGACATCCATCTGGGGGCCCTGCTCTCGACCAACCACGACGATATCGGTGTGGGATATGCGGAAGCAAATGGATCTGCCTGGTACGTGATGATGATCGGACGGGTCGGGACGGGGACCATCGCGCCGACCAGACAGCCTCAGGTTAAGCCGGAAACCCCTGTGAGCAGCGTTGCAACAGAGGTGCCTGTTGCCACCATCGTCTCCGTTCAACTGAACACACCCGGCCCGGACGGCTCGATTCAGCATGTTGTCCAGGATGGCCAAACTGCCTGGACGGTGGCAGCCTATTATGGAATTGAGCTACAGGAATTGCTGGCGCTTAACAACCTGACTGAGGATGCTGTTTTATGCCCTGGCGATGTGCTGCTGATCCACCCGCCAGAAATTCTGAACACCCCTATGCCTTTCACGTCTACACCCACATCAGCTCAAATTGCAGCTATTCCTACCGCAACACAGGCCCCAACCGAAGTCATAGAAATCGAAGATAAGCCGGCATCTTTGCGGTCTTCTTCAAAATACATACCGGATGAACAAACAATCCTGATCTGGTTCCTGCTGGTTGTGGCTGTTATCGTGTTCATAGGCAGCATGGGCAGGGCTGTCTACATTCTACGCCGGCGACGGGCGGAACAAGAATCGTTAGATGAATAGCGGCTGTACCAGTAGCTTCCACGCTAACATCACCATAATTCCGAACAACACACCCGCGGCAACCTCGACCCGGCTATGTCCTAACACTTCCTGGAACTCCTTCTCGCCGATTTCCTTTCCGGAGAGAAGCTCGGCGATGATCTCGTTGATAGCACGGGCATGCTCGCCGGCCTGCCTGCGAACACCTTGCGCGTCGTAGGTGATGATCATGCTGAGTACGACGGCAATAGCAAACTCGGGTGAATCAAACCCATATATGAGACCCAAACCCGTTGCAAGAGAGCTAATCAGTGCCGAGTGCGAGCTGGGCATTCCGCCGGTCTCAGAGATGTGGTGCCAGTCAAACTCTTTTGTACGCCACCAGTAAGTAAAGGGTTTCAAAAACTGAGCAAATGAGCTGGCAAAAATAGATACCCACATGATGTCATTGTTGAGCAGTTCGAGAATCCTGGACATCAACATGAAGGGTTATTGCTCCTCCGATTCATCAAGAGGGGAAACCTCGTAGCTCTCGCCGGCAGCACGCACCTTTTGGACACGAAGCTCAGCTTCATCCAGTGCCTTGTTGCACAGCGTCACCAGTTCCTGGCCTCGTTCGAAAAGCTGTATCGATTCTTCTAATACCGATTTGCCTTCTTCCAGGTGAGAAACAACTTCTTCCAATTCCTGCAAGGCTTGCTCGAACGTGAGCGGTTTGTCTGCCATTATGCTATCTCCTGGTCAGCGTATTTCAGTACAAGCCCGGATTACCATTCATTACGTTTGACGGTTATCAAACAGCGCAAGATAGGTTACGTCTCCTCCAGAACATTAACAGTAGCCTCCAGCCGGCCTTTGTGCAAACAGATGGTGATCGATGTGCCGGGAGGGGCATCAACTGCCTGGCGCAGAACCTTATCGTCCTCGCTATATACGATGGCGTAACCACGCGCCAGGATGTTCGAAGGGCTCATAGCATCGAGTGCCCGGTGTATGCCCGTCAGCCGTTCGCGCCGCAAGTGCAGATTGGCTTCGAAGGCGCGTAGGGCGCGATCGATCAACCCGTCGATCTGTTGGCGTCGGGCGGCGATCCGGTGCTGAGGCGAAAGTCGCTGGAGGCTCTCTGATGTCTGGCGGACATCGCGTCGACGCGAGACCAACTCATTTTCGACTGTGCTCAGAAGTCCGTCTTGCGTACTCTTGAGCACCCGCCGCAGATCATCGATGGTCAGGGGTGTCACCAACTCGGCGGCGGCGGAGGGTGTTGGGGCGCGGAGATCGGCGGCAAAATCGGCCAGAGTGAAGTCGATCTCATGCCCCACGCCGGAGACTACCGGCAGCCGACTGTTGGCGATGGCCCGCGCTACCTGCTCGTCGTTGAAGCACCACAAGTCCTCCAGCGAGCCACCACCACGCACCACCAGGATCACATCGATATCCGGCAAAGCGTTGAGTGCTTCTACGGCGCCGATGATCTGAGGCGGAGCCTGATCGCCCTGAACCGGCGTCGGCGAAAGGATCACTTGCGCCAGCGGGTAACGCCGTCGCAAAACATTCAGTACATCCTGGAACGCAGCGGCGGTCGGTGAAGTCACCACGCCGATGGTATTGATGCGCTCCGGCAGCGGACGTTTTTGCTCAGGATCGAAGAGCCCTTCGGCTTGCAGCCGTGCCTTGAGCGCCTCGAACCGGGTGGCCAGATCGCCTGTGCCGGCCGGCTGGAGCAGGCGGCAGTAAAGCTGATACTGTCCCCCGGCCTCGTAGACACTCATCGTTCCACGGGCGATGACCCGATCACCGTCGCGGGGTAGACTGCGTTGATTGAGCACATCGCTGCGCCACATGACGCACTTAAGCTGGACGTTGGCGTCCTTGAGCGTGAAGTAGATATGTCCCGATGCACCCGGCGGGCGCCAGTTCGAGACTTCACCTTCGACTTCCAGGTCTTGTAGGCGGTAATCGATTTCAAATAGTTGTCGGATGTAGCGTGTCAGTTCTGCTACACTCCATCGTTGGATCGTCATAGTGTTGATAGCTTAAACGGATGGAGAAGGGATGTCAAATTAGAATGACCCTCGATGTAACGCATCTGAACGATTACATCTTCGCCAGCAACTCTGCCTTCTTTTTTTGGAATTCTTCTTCGGTGAGCACATTTTCTTTGCGCAGCATATCCATCTGCTCGATCAGTACTGGGATGGTTTTTTCTCCTCCACCGGCAGAGGCTGCTTGCTCTAGCTCCAACCGGCCTTTAGCATTGAGCATGGCCGTCTTGAAGCGCACCGGATCGCCGATCATGGTGAAACGGTTGACGCCCAGTTCGCTGGCTGTCAGGATCTCGACATCGCCAAAACCAAACAGTCGTCCCCAGAAGGACTGCTCCATTTTGACATCATTGACCTTCTCTAACGAGGAATCAATGACGTTCTTGTTGAATACACCCATGAGCTGGATTACTCGACGGCTGGTGACCACATATTTATGGCTGGTCCAGCGCAGTATGTCGCGCAGCAAACTGATGATGGGGAGAATGATTAGCAGGTAGCCCAGCGCCGCCATTGGAATAAACAGCCCGGCCCATATCATCGTTACCAGAACAATGCTCAGAATAATCAGCGCCACCTCAGGTGAGATATCTCTTGCTAACAAGAACCAATGTTGGTGTGCTATCAGAATGGCCTCTTCACGCTCTCCCAGCAAACTTTTCAGGTAGGAATCACCCATTGAATGTCTCCTTTTTAAGGAATGGTTGAGAAAACAACTTTCCCAGTTGAGCCTACAATAAGGACTATGGATGGTAAGTTACTAAATTCTCAGTCCTCAATACAATCAGAATAGGAAATATTTACTTCCAGCTCATGGCGGTATAATCCACTGCGATCTAATCATACTCAGGAGTAATAAAAATGAAACTCGGTCTGATCGGCCTGCCGATGAGTGGTAAAACAACCATCTTTAATGCGCTGACCGGTGCCAATCGCCCCACCGATGTAGCGGTGCCCGGCAAGCTCGATGTACAGATAGCGGTAGTCAATGTTCCCGATCCCCGTCTGGAGCCGCTGGCAGCGATGTTCAACCCGCGCAAAGTTGTTCCGGCGCAGGTCGCCTATGCCGATATCGGCGGGCTGGCCAAGGGCATCAGCTCGGGGGGGTTATCTGGCCAGTTCCGTACTGAGCTGAGCCAGATGGATGGCTTTTTGCATGTTGTGCGTGCCTTCGATAACCCTAGTGTTCCGCACCCGGATGGTAGTGTCGATGCTCAGCGTGACCTCAATACGCTGGATACCGAATTCCTGCTGGCTGACCTGATGATAGTCGAGCGGCGTATCGAGAAGTTGAAGGAGGAGATGGCACGGGGCAAGGATCGTGCTATTAATGCTAAAGAGTTGGAGCAGTTCGAGCCGCTGAAGGCAGCGCTGGAATCGGAGACCCCGCTGCGCGATCTAGATATCCCCCTGGCTGAGCAGCGCGCGATGCGTGGCTATGGCTTTCTGACACTCAAACCCAAGCTTGTGCTGGTCAATATTGGCGAGGAAGCACAGCCCGCCGAAAAGTTTATAGCAAGCAAGGGGCAGCATATCAAGACGATGGCTATCCAGGGCGCTCTGGAAGCCGAGATCGGGCAGCTGGATCAGGAAGAGGCCGCCATTTTCATGCAAGAGTATGGCATTGCGCAGTCGGTGCGCGACCGTGTCATCCACGAATCGTATAACCTGCTGCACATCCAGACTTTCTTTACGGTCGGAGAGGATGAGGTACGAGCATGGCCTCATCCCATCGGCGCAACGGCTCAGAAGGCCGCCGGAGAGATCCACTCCGATTTGCAGCGTGGCTTCATCCGCGCAGAGATTGTTCCGGCGACCGTCTTGATCGAGTTGGGCGGCCTGACCGAAGCACGCCGGGTTGGCAAGCTTCGACAAGAAGGCAAGGAGTACATCATGCAGGATGGCGATGTGATGGATGTTAAATTCAATGTGTAGAAGCAATGCATCTTCATCAATAATCCGGAGAAGATGCACGGTCATCAACTCCGGGTTCTTTATCGATGCTGTCGGCAAATAGGCTCGTCCCCCAGTCGGGCGGGGACGAGCTCGCCTTCAAAACATTTTCCTGTCTGACGGGCAGCGATCAGAAGATCATGCCTATTGTTTGATCAACCACTCCATTGCCTCTTCGCGTGTGTCAAAGGATGTCAATTCCCGTTGGGCAAAAGCAGAAACTGCCTTGGCCAACAAGTCCATGATACCGCCTATCCCAACTATGGTGCTTGCTTTGACGTGAGGGGAGTTTTCTTCGGTAGCTGTTTTGGAGAATTGGTAGACTTTGGGGCTAAGACGCGATTTGGTCAGATCGACAACCACAAGAACCGATTTTGGCGGCTGGCTCTTGACAACCTGCTGAGCCTGTTTGATGAGCTCAATTAACGTATCATCATCTTGAATGCCTGAGAGATCTTCCAGCAAGATTTGCTTACCTTTGTAGTCAACAAAGTGTATCCTCTGTTCCATGGTGAACCTCCTGACATAGTGTACGATACAAGCTATTGTACAACACCTGCTCTGCCAGGGGAAGATTTCGTTTCTGGCTGTGATCGGCTGGCTTTTGAGGGTGTTCATGACTGTGTTGCATGTCGCCGAAACATTCGCGACGCGCAATGATGACATCCGATCTTTCACGCCTCACATTTGACCTCTCGCTCGTAGACGCCACAAGAAGAGCCAGATAGCTGATTCGCTACAAAATCCGGATCTCAACAATCGCTGCGTGGGTGGCGGTGAGAAATAGGCTGATCTCAAAATTGGCGAAAGTGGGACGGTTCATTGAGCTGTGACAAAAGGCGAGAAATTGTGGGCTACGTCAATGCAACAGAACATGCTTCTCCAGGGCAGCGTCCGGAATGCTTTGATAGAATGCTCTGTGTACCGGTGGATTCCCGCCTGCGCGGGAATGACAAGCCGGCCCGGGAATGTCACGTCATTCCTCAACATGTTCACAAACAATCTCTTTCCATATCACGGCCCCGTGTACCATCCCGCGAAAGTCCAGTCCGCCTGCTGTTACTTAATCATCAATCGGCAGTTGAACGATGATGTTGCATAACAAACCGATTCGTGCTAAACATGAACGATACGGAACAGGTATGAAAATACTGAGTGTTCTGTCTGCCACACCGGATCACGCAGGACATATTCTGAGAAAAGCACGCGTATCTTATCTACATTCTGGTATCACCTATATTGTATTCTGCTGTGCTGTACTAGGAGGCACACCGCGTGAGTGTTTTAGTGTTAGATGCCGGCAACAGCATCATCAAGGCGAAAACACCGGGCCGTGATGGGGAGGTAGCTTTCCCTCACGCTCTGCACCTGCTGACTGAGGCTCAATATAACGAGGTTCAAGTCAGGTCTCATGGCAATCCCCCGCCCACCTATTTCCGATTTAACGGGCGGCCCTATGTCATCGGCGAAGACGCGGAGCGATTCGGCGAACTGACCCGCCGTTCAGGCGCGGCCCGCTATACGCAAGACTACTTTGGTGTGTTTATCGCCGCGATGCTGCTGCGACTATTCCGTGAGGGGGGCGACATCGAGTTGTTCGCCAGCCATCCGCCCGGCGACCTGATCTACCGGGAGGATATGATGCAGGCTGCGCTTGGCGAGATCAAGGTCGAATCAGGTGAAAAAGAGTATCGTTTCCGTATCGTTTATGCCAACACATTCGAAGAACCGGTCGGAGGCTTGATGAATGTGATGCTTGCCGAAGATGGCCGCAGCTACGCTCACTCCGAGATCAACAATGGCCGCACACTGGTGATCGACATTGGTGGGCACACAACTGACTGGCTGGCCGTCAACCCTGGCGGTGAGGTCGATTACAGCCTGGCGCAGAGTACCTCCATCGGTATTCAGCAGGCAATCCAGGAATTCGAGCGCAGCTTCCGGGCCAGCTACCGCGATGTCACTAAGGAGATCACCACCTTGCCGCCAGACCGGGTGCGTGAAGCGATACGCAAAGGAAAGTTCTCCGGCGGTGGAAAGCAATACCCCTGCGAAAAAGAGGTCAGTGAGGCGACCAGCACCCTTCTGAATCGCATCGCTGACACCTATCAGAACATCGCAGGCGGTCCACTGCCCTGGGACAGCATCATCTTGACCGGGGGTGGCAGTGCCATGCTTTACGACCGCCTGCTGCCTATCTTGCGACACGAGCACATTATGCTCGCCGACGAGTCTGAATCGATCCACATGGCTAACGTCCGAGGCGGCCTGAAACTATGGCGGCTATATGAGATCTTGAAGCTGCTATGAGCACAGAAATCCACCTTCAATTCGACGAAAACGATCTGGAACATCAGCGGGCGCTCACGGTTTTGAACGCCTGGCAGCACCAGGGCTACAGCACTGAGCAGATCGTCGCCCGTGCCCTGGTTGCCCTTGCCGATGGAAAAGAACAATCCACCAATATCAACATCTTGCTGGCCAGCGTGCGAGAAATGCTCCAGCAGATGCGCGAGGTGCTGAAGGAGGTTCGCACCTTGAAGCTGCGTGAGGCTGTGACTCCGCCCAGCTACTCAGAGAGCATTCCGGCAGCGTCAGAAGAGGATAGCCTGGAGCTCTCTTCAATGTTTGTTGCCGCGCTCAAAAAAGCCGCCCGTCCCGGCATGAGACTGGAAAATTGAGCCGGGGTGCCGTTTTTTGCGCCACATGCCTCAACACCATATCCCGACAGTTGTGATGGTGGTCTGCGCCGCGATCCCGGCAGGCTGCGTCGCCGGGGCTCTGCCAACTCCCACTGCCTCACCGACTGTCGAGGCTGCGGCAACCGCTTCACCCTCCTGTGACGCTGATGCCATCCTATGTAGGGTTGACAAGATGCTGACGGACGGCGGTTTCGATGCGCGCTATCTGACCATCGATGGCCGGCTGGTGCTTTCTGTCCGGCTTTCCGATCCCACTCTCGATCCTCTGGCTTCCGGAGATGACATGATAGCAAACAGCAGGCAGGTGTTCCGGATTGGCGATTGCTCACAGGGTCACCTATGATATTCCCTTTGCACGGGAAGTGTTCGAAGCGATCAGCCCAATGATCGTAGGCCAAGAGTACAACGGCTGGTACGTCGACATCATCCTGATGCTTGGCCGTCATAATGACTTAGTAGCAACAACAATTATTGTGCCATAAAAAACTGAGCATGGAAAACCGATCACCTGAATGATGCAGATCGAAAACTTGATCATCGAATATATAATAACCGTCATGGACATCAATGAATGAAACAGGAGGCAGGATGGTTGAGTGGCACAGACTTGATACGCAGGAAGCTATCCACCAACTCCACAGTGATCTAGAAAACGGTTTGACCGCAGCAGAGGCTGCCCGGCGACTTGCAGAGCATGGGCCAAATGAATTGGTCGAGCGGGCAGGCAAGGGGCCCTGGGCGATCCTGTGGGAGCAATTTACCGGCATCATGGTCGTGATGCTGATCATTTCCGCGACCATTTCTGTGATCCTGGGGGAGACAATCGATGCACTGGTCATCATGATCATCGTGGTTCTCAACGCTGTGCTTGGCTTTATTCAAGAGTATCGTGCGGAACAGGCCATGACGGCCCTCAAGCGGATGGCCGTTCCACACGTTCGCGTCCGGCGGGATGGTCATTTACAGGAAGTCGACGCGACTTCCCTGGTGCCTGGCGATATTATCCAGTTGGAAACCGGGAATACCGTCCCCGCGGATGCTCGTTTGCTGGAGGCAGTCAACCTACGAGCCCAGGAAGCCGTGCTGACCGGTGAATCAGAGGCAGTTGAAAAGGATTCAACGCCGCTCACGGGAGAGAACCTGGCGTTGGGAGATCGGATTAACTCCGTTTATATGGGGACGATCGTCACATATGGCCATGGTATGGCTTTGGTGACTGACACCGGAATGAAAACCCAGCTGGGCAAAATTGCCGATATGCTTCAGTCGGTGGGCATCGAAAAAACACCTCTCCAGAGGAGGCTTGAGCAGCTTGCCAGAGGACTGGCACTGGCCGCGCTGGTTCTCGTTGCGGTTGTCTTTGCGCTGGGCCTGCTGCGTGGTGAGAATTGGATCGATATGTTCAGTGTTTCGGTCGCAATGGCAGTGGCAGCGGTCCCGGAGGGTCTGCCGGCTGTGGTAACGATTGCGCTGGCGCTCGGCGCACAGCGGATGCTGAAGCGCGAGGTTCTCATCCGAAAGTTGCCGGCGGTGGAAACGCTCGGTTCGGTCACGGTTGTTTGCTCTGATAAGACCGGTACCCTGACTCAGAATCGCATGACTGTTACATTCGTAGACGTAGCGGAGAATTCGCTTAATTTGCAGGAGCGTCTACGCAGTTTCAGCCCGACTGTCAGCCCGCAAGATCCCATTGAATCTCTGCTACAGGAAAGCCCTCCTATTGTCCTAACTCTGGCCGGGTGTGCTTTGTGCAACGATGCTGTGATCGAGGCGGTTCCAGGTGAGCCGGGAACATTTTCAGCGGTCGGTGACCCCACCGAAGGCGCATTGGTAATCGCCAGCGCCCGGGCCGGTTTGTGGAAAGCAGAGCTGGAACAGGCTTTTCCACGGGTAGCTGAGCTGCCGTTTGATTCGGACCGTAAGCGAATGACAACCGTGCACCAACCCAACCCCGATCTGGTCCCCGATTTGCTGAATCCTTTTCAGGATTCGCGCCCGGATTTTTTTGACCCTGACCATTACCTGGTGATCACCAAGGGTGCTGTGGACAGTTTGTTGGAAGTATCGAACCGGGTGTGGACAGCCGGAGAGACAGAATCTTTGGATGAAACATGGCACAAACGGATCCTGAAGGCCAATAACGATCTGGCCAAGAATGGAATGAGAGTGTTGGGCCTGGCCTTCTGCCAACGTGATACAGCTGATGCAGTCGAAGGCGATCTGATTTTTACTGGGATGGTGGGCATGATCGATCCGGCCCGGCCGGAAGTTCGAAGCGCCGTACAAGAAGCCAAGGCGGCAGGGATCCGTACGGTCATGATCACAGGGGATCATCCGCTGACAGCGGCGTATATCGCTGCTGATTTGGGTATCGCCGAAAGAGGGCAAACGCTCACCGGACGCGATCTGGATGAGATGACTGTTGAGCAGCTTAAAACGATGGTCGAAAAGGTGCCTGTGTATGCCCGCGTCTCTCCGGAGCATAAGCTTAAGCTGGTTCAGGCGCTCCAGGATCAGGGGCATATCGTTGCAATGACGGGAGATGGGGTCAACGACGCGCCTGCGCTCAAGAAAGCAGAAATCGGTGTAGCTATGGGGATTACCGGCACCGATGTCACCAAAGAAGCCTCCGATATGATCCTGCTGGACGATAACTTCGCTTCTATCGTCGCGGCTGTCCAGGAAGGGCGCCGGATCTATGACAATATCCGTAAATTCATTCGATATACGATGACCTCCAATGCAGGGGAAATTTGGGTGATGTTGTTGGCACCCTTCATTGGCATGCCGCTACCGCTTACCTCATTGCAAATTTTGTGGGTCAACCTGGTCACTGACGGTCTGCCTGGCCTGGCGCTGGCGATCGAGCCTGCGGAGAGACAGGTCATGCAGCGGCCACCCTATCCACCCCGCGAAAACATTTTTGGGCGGGGGATGGGGCGTGATATCCTGTGGATTGGCCTGCTGATGGGGTTTGTCTCCCTTGGTGTGGGCTATTTGTATTATCGAGTTGCCCCATCTGCTTCACCGGCAGTCTGGCAAACTGTTACATTTACCACCCTTACTCTGGCTCAGATGGGTAATGCTCTAGCTACCCGATCTGAACGGGATACATTATGGCAAATTGGACTATTTTCAAACAAGTTCATGCTGGGGTCTGTGTTGCTGACGCTTGTCCTGCAAATGGCTGTGATCTACGTGCCTTTTCTCAACCGGGCTTTCTCCACCACACCACTTAGCCTGAGAGACCTGCTCGTTAGTCTTGGTTTCGGCATGATTATTTTCGTTGTGGTCGAATCGTTCAAATGGATCCGGCAACAGCAGAAATGACCTGTTGGTTGATCTATGAAAAGTGGGTGCAGAGCCTGATTGGCTGCTGTCAAATGGTGACTATTCAGTTATTGGTGCTGGCTGCTTGACAGTTTTGAGTGATGAGTTTTAATTTACAGCTAACAGCTAACCGCTGAATAGTGATGTTCCTCGAATGATTGAGAAGAT
>JAFGLD010000363.1 GCA_016928235.1 Anaerolineae bacterium
AGGCATCAATACTGCTTGGTGATCAGTTTTCAGTGCTCGACGATTAAACGACATCGTAGTGATCAGTTTTTTATTCGCAATGACAGGTTCTTGGCTGTATGCCAAAGACTAATAAACAAGAACTAATAACCGAAAATGTAGAACCAAACAGATCGAGTTTGTGTTTAAGTTTACGCTAATGGTCAGGCAACTATCGAATTGAAGCACATCGGCAAGATCGACATAGTCGGCACGGTGCAAGTGTTTGGCTATTCGGCGCCCTGGGTTTCACCCACTTGAGAGCAGCCTGATAGTTGTGTTCGAGGGTAAGAACATAGCCGAGAAGATCGGTAGGCACGTCCGCCCGTGCGTCATTGTTTGTCTTTCCGGAAAGATCCATCTGTTGTAAGAGCGATCTTTTGACTAAAAGCAGGCCATCGACTAGAATATCGCAGCTACAATAGTCATCGAAGATAGTGGTATACATCATGGCAATGTTTGACAGCCTTAGTGAAAAACTGCAAGGCATTTTCAAAGAGCTGCGTAAACGTGGCAAACTGAATGAAGCGGATGTCGATGCAGCGATGCGCGAGATCCGGCTTGTCTTGCTTGAAGCGGATGTCCACTATAGTGTCGCCAAGTCATTCATCGCCCGTGTTCGTGAAAGGGCTGTCGGTGTTGAGGTTGCTAAAAGCCTGACACCTGGTCAGCAGGTGGTCAAGATCGTTCACGAGGAGCTCGTTCAGACTCTGGGGGGCGCAGGCCATCTCAATCTGAGCGGGAATACACCACATGTCATCTTGCTGCTTGGTTTGCAGGGCTCCGGTAAGACAACCTTTGCCGCCAAGCTGGCGCTACACCTGCGACGCCATAAGCAGATACCGATGATGGTTGCCGCAGACACCTACCGGCCGGCCGCTATCGAACAGTTGGTTGCGTTGGGGCGTCAGATTGATGTCCCGGTTTATTCCGAGGATATAACGTCTCCGCCGACGCAGATTGCCGTCAACAGTGTCCAGGCTGCTATTCGTGCCAATGCCAGCGTGGTGATTATCGACAGTGCCGGCCGGCTGCAAATCGACCCGGAGATGATGGGCGAGCTGGTTGCCATCAGGGATCGTGTCCGTCCTAAGGAAACATTGCTGGTAGCTGACTCGATGACCGGTCAGGAAGCGGTCAACATCGCCCAGGGGTTTAACGAGCAGATTGGCATTACCGGACTGGTGTTGACCAAGATCGACGGTGATGCTCGTGGCGGCGCGGCCATCTCGATGCGTGAAGTGACCGGTGTCCCGATCAAGTTCCTGGGCACCAGCGAAAAGATGGATGGGCTGGAAGTCTTCGACCCGGATCGGCTGGCCCGGCGCATCTTGCAGATGGGCGACGTCCTGGGATTGATCGAACGCGCGGAAGCATTGGAGATCGAAGAGGAAGAAGCCCTGGAGATGGCGGAGAAGCTCCGCACTTCCAGATTCACCCTCGAAGACCTGCACAAGCAGCTTCAGCAGGCCAAGCGGCTAGGGCCGCTCACACAGATCATGGAAATGATCCCTGGGTTGAACCAGAGCATCAAACATGTATCGCAGGAAGATATCGATAGACAGCTCAAGCTAGTTGAGGCTATAATCAACTCAATGACGCCAGAGGAAAAGAGGCATCCCAAAATATTGGATGCCAGCCGCCGGAAACGGATCGCGGCGGGAAGTGGGACATCTGTTCAGGATATCAATCAACTGATCAAGCAATTTCAGAAGATGCAGCAGCTCATGAAGCAGCTTTCGCGTCAAAAAATGCCTGATCTGAAAAACCTTTTTGGTCAATAGCAGCTTGATGGCAGGCTGCTTCGTCAAAACACATGAGTATTAAGGAGTAAGGTGTAGCATGGTTCGAATTAGACTGCGTCGCGTCGGGGCAAAAAAGCAGCCGAGTTATCGTATTGTTGTTGCGGATAGCCAAAGCCCTCGCGATGGTCGTTTTATCGAGAAGATAGGCTTCTTCAATCCACGTACGGAGCCTGAGACAATGGAGTTGAATGAGGCCCGCGCGCTTTATTGGTTATCAGCGGGTGCGCAGCCGAGCGATGCAGTGCGTCGCATTCTGGACAAGCTCGGTACGACAGAGCGCCTGGAGCGGTTGCGCAGAGGGGAAGCAATGGAGGCTCTACTGGCGGAAGCTGAGGCAATCGAGCGCCCACTGGTCGATCCACGTACCCGGCGTGATGATCTGCGCGGGCAGGCCAAAGTCAAGAAGAGTAGCCCCGACATCCAGGCCGATAGCGAAGCGGAACCTGTAGTCCAGTCTGAAGTTGAAGCCGAGACTGAGGTTGAAGTCGAGGCTCAGGCCGAGGCTGTAGTCGAGGCTCAGGCCGAAGAGGAAGCCGGGTCGGAATAACCTCTTATCGCCCGAATGCGCCGCCTACTTGCGTTCACCGTCATCTACTACCTCAGCTAACCCGTCAATCTACCAGGAGGGGCTGATGAAGGAACTGATCGAGTACATAGCAAAGGCATTGGTGGACAATCCGTCACAGGTACAGGTGACGGCAGTCGAAGGAGCTACATCTGTCATTCTTGAATTAAGCGTGGCGCAAGAAGACATGGGCCGCATCATTGGCCGTAGCGGGCGTGTAGCAAATGCTATGCGTACATTGTTGCGTGTCGTTGCGACCAAACAGGGCAAGCGCGTGACGCTTGAGATAGTGTGAGAAAGTGCGAGCCAAACAATCCAAAGCCCGATTGAGTCATCCTACCACAAATGCCAATTCAGGCTCAGGAGGTAGCAATCCTGAGCCTGAATTCTTAGTTGTTGGGCAGATTGTACGACCCCACGGCATACGTGGTGAGGTAGGCATGAAGCTAATTACTGCCTACCCGGATCGGCTGTCGCAGATCACAACGCTGTATTTGGGGCAAGAACATCATCCTTACCAGGCTGTCCGCATGCGCCGCCATTCGGAGGGGATGATCATCCACCTGGATGGCGTGTCTGATCGCGACGCAGCAGAGGCATTGCGCGGCGCATTCGTGCATATTCACATCGATGACGCTGTTCCACTCGAAGATGGAGAGTATTACCTGTTTCAGATCGAGGGCATTCAGGTCATCAGCGATACAGGACAGATTCTTGGGCGCCTGACCGATCTGATCGAAACAGGCGCCAATGATGTCTATGTGATCACGACACCGGAAGAGCAGGAAATCTTGCTCCCCGTCATTCCGGAGGTGGTTCAAAAGGTTGATGTCGTCGCCGGTGTGATGACGGTACATCTTCTAGAGGGTTTGGTGTAGCTATGGCAAATGGCTCATATCCCATGACAAAAGGCAGGCTCGAGGAGCTGCGCGCTGAGCTTGAACATAAAACAGAGATCGACCGTCCGGCGTTGGCTGCCCGACTTAAGGCAGCTATCGAGATGGGCGACCTGTCTGAGAATGCGGAATATCTGTCGGCTAAGGAGGATCAAGGCTTCCTCGAAGGCCGCATCCAGGAGCTGCAACGTATGATCAGCGGCGCGGAGATTATCGACGAAACCCTGTCTGTCGATCCGCATATTATCCAGCTAGGCAGCCGCGTGACGGTAATCGAGGACGGCGAGAGCGATATGGAGACCTTTCAGATCGTTGGTCAGGTCGAGGCTAACCCATTAGAGGGCAAGATTTCACACGATTCGCCTGTAGGTCAGGCACTAGTGGGGCGTCAAGTGGGCGATGTGGTGCGTGTTCAAGCACCCGCGGGTGAGATGACATTCAAGATTGTCGAGGTTAACTGACCTGATTCCGCCATGATAAAAAACGGGTGTTGGGGATTAGGGTCGCTTCCCAAGAACTGTCATGCTCGAGGTTCGTCGTTTCCGGTTCCTCTTCTCCAAACATATACCGTGCAAGCTCAGGGCCCGCGTTTCGACGAGCCCGTTCGGGTAGCCCCGTTCAAAGTGACAATAGACTTTATCGGAAATAATGGAGTTACACATAAAATAAGCCGGATTTTACGCATAGCATGACTATTGCTGATAAAGCATACTACATTCCCCCCCGGTTTTATCCTTTTCTATACGACGAGAATCGACAGGCCCGATCAACTGATCGGGCCTGTTCTTGTTACGCTAACAATCCGTTATGCGCCAAATGACGGTAAGCCTGCCGGGTTGCCCGGCTGCCCGGGCGAGGATGTTGGACCTTGCCGCTTCCAGGAAGCCAGCTCGATCGTAATTCTCTCGAAGAAGCTGTCGGGGGGTAGTGGGCCTGACCCATAAGCCAGATCGACAACCCGCGCCTGTACACGCAGTGTTGCCGTCTCCAATACAATTTTATCACCAGGCCTGGCCAGGATTGCTTCACCCTTTGTTTGCAACCTGGCTCGCAACGCATCATCATCATAAGCGTGAGCGCTCATCAGGACGTTGGTGACGGTGCGGACATCATTCTTATCGAATAACCATACCTCGAAGGCCGTGACCTTCTTAGCATCACTGCCGGACCCAATGGTTTCCGAAATACCAACGCCGGTCTCGCCCAGGAACTCGCCTGAGGACGTCTCGATGCTAAAAGAGTCGTCATAGAGATCGTCACCATGCAAATATGTCGTCATAAACTGCACAATAGGCGGCTCAATGCCCGTGCTGGTGAAATCGGTCTTCTCTGCTGCGGCTGAGAGCTGCGCGCCTGCCGCGGCAGCACTGCGGGCTGTTTCAGCCCCAGCCGGCGGCTTTTTCCCAAAAATGGTTGGCTTGGCCCGCTCACCTGCAGGAGCCCCTGTCGCAAATGAAGAAGAGACGCCTTCTTCCTCGCTAGAGCGAATGACGATCATGACACCGTAGCCAACAATAGCAATCCCGAGCAGGAGAAGGCCAAGCCAGGCATAGCGAGCCAGACCCAACACCCCAGAGGAAGGAGGTTTCAAGTTGCAGACCTCTATCTCCCTATTCTGTTCAACACCACCGCTTCGGATCAATGTGTTGAGTTGATCGAGGTTAGCCCGTTGTTGCGGATTATTGTAACGACTTTGCGATTCC
Organism: Anaerolineae bacterium; assembly: GCA_016928235.1. Taxonomy (GTDB): domain Bacteria; phylum Chloroflexota; class Anaerolineae; order Aggregatilineales; family UBA3940; genus JAFGMS01. Next base: position 4,988 of record JAFGLD010000363.1, read on the forward strand.
TCGACTGCTTTTATCAACCCACCATCATCCTGGCAAAGATATTGAAGCCGCTCGGCCGCCAGTCCGTCGTTATTGTCGAGAGCATAAGCATCAGCAACAGCCTGAACGTAAATACCCTGATAACTGACATCTAGCTGCCATAACCCAGTATTGGTTATACTGACATCAGATATTCCCCAGGCATAACCTAGAAAAGCGCCAATTATGAGAACGACCAAAAGGATTACCACGGGGCCCATTTTATTCATATTGCCCGACCCTTCCTTATTCTGGCGAGAAGTTCAACACCGTTATTGGCAAAAAGCTACAGAAGCCGATCTCTCTCGCCGTTGTGAGATGAGTGTTTGGAAAAAGTGTTATGACGCTATTTTACTCTATCATTGATGCAACACAAGTTGACAGGTATCATGTGCTTCAACATGGGCTCCACCAAACTCCAATTCTGACAACCTCTGTGAGGAGCATAGCGTCCTCTCGGAAAAGCAGCAACAATTAAAGTCCGAAAGGTGAGCTTTGTTGCTGCGGTTCTGATTAGGGTCCGTTTTCACAGAGGTTCCCTGGCTGACCTCGGCTCAGAAAGGTTGGGGTCATTGTTGTCTTTTTGCGATTCCACAACGCACGGGGAGAACACAAGGGTAGCGTGATACCCAAAATCCGTCGGAACCAGAATTTTTCCCTTTATTCCTCGTCATCTGTTTCTACCGGCTCGGAAATCTTGACCAATTGCTCCAGCTTGCCGCTTGTCTCTCGCCAGGCAACACGGCTGAGACCGAGCTTCTGGCGGAGCTTGTCGGGATCCATATTGGCGCGGTAATCCTTCAGAGCACAGACCCAGCGCAGGGTTTCGAAGGAAAGCTTCTGCCGGGGGACATTTCCAGCATCGGCAATATCTCTCAGAACATATTCCAGATTGCGGGCTGTACAATCAAAGAGAGTATTACGGGGCCGACGTTGAGCAAGATATTCATCGAGCACTGCCAGCCACTCTCGACCAAAGGCGATCTTGCGCTCCTTGTAACGCATCCGTGGGTTCATGTAGCGAATCCATAGAATGGTAGCCGTCGAGTCTGATCGGTCGACATCGGTGGGGCGAATAGCCATACATTCGCTCTTTTTGATCCCCGTTTGAAGCACCAAAGAAATTAACAGGTGCGGACGGGCATCGGGCTTTTCTGTGTTGTGACGAACGCGCAAAGCGGCCTGAATGGCCCGCTCGATCTCCTCGTCGGTGGGCACATCCGGCAATGGACTGCCAACCGACAACTGGATGATAGCCGCCGATGGGTCGGAGGGGATGGCCTTCATTTCTGTCAGGTAGCCGAAGAAATTTTTAAGAGCCGTTACCCGCCGAGAATAGGTTTTGGGGCTGCATGGGATGCCTCGCTCGTGCTGCATCCAGTGTAGAAATCTACTGAGATCGGCTGTCCCGATGGTATTGATAGCCTTATCTTTGCCGATCCAGCCTGCCAGCAGTCCGATATCGCTCCTGAATGCCTTGATGGTATAGGGAGAAAAGCCGCCTAATGTCAGTGCGTCAAGATAAATCGTGGTCGCGTTTTTGAGCGGCATATCTGGCTCGAGCTGCAAGACAGGCTCATCGCCCGGCGGCGGTCCGGCTTCAAACAGTGGGAGTTGTTCCTTGTCGCCCATGTTCCCCCCTGATGGTAACTGACGATTTACAGCGGACGGATGTTTTGGCCTGTGTGTACCCCACCGGCTTAGCCGTCCAATTGCTCACTTCACCCAGAAAATCTGCTCCAGATAAGGACCGATGACAGCACGGTTAGGTATTTCGACCTGCGCGCCCTCCGGTGTCTCGTAACTAATCACATAATCGGCGCCAATCACGCCAGTTCGGATATTCTCACGCGGAACGTCTTTCATCAGTACCGCCAGGCGCATCATTTGATCTAATGACAGATCGGTATCGATACTTTGCTGCAGAGAAGCATACAAAGTTGGCGCCTTTTCGATCAGCGTTGGCAGCATATCCAGGCTAAGCACTTTGTCGCGAATGGCAAGGAGAATATCCTGTTGGCGGACAGCCCGATCGAAATCACTACCAGGAGTCGCGCGGGTGCGGGAATACTTGAGGGCAGTTGACCCATCGAGGTGTTGCAGACCGGCCTCAATGTAGAATGGATCGTAGCCGTAGTTCTGGTTGGGGTAATTTGCATCATAGATCGCTCTGGGTACGTTAATATCGAGACCGCCGATCTCATCAACCAGGGTGATAAAGACATCAAACTCGATCAGGGCGTAATGGTTGACACGTACGCCAAGATTGTATTGGGTTGTCTCCATCGCCAATGGGCCACCACCGAGAAAGTAAGCTGTATTGGCTCGATTCAAGCCATAACCGGGGATATCGACGTACAGATCGCGAGGGATCGATAGCACACTGGCCTGATGATTGACCGGATCGGCCATCAACAGCATGATGGTATCCGATCGTGGGCGCCATTTGCCGCGCTCCGACGGGCGAGTGTCGGCGCCCATCAGCAAAACGGTCACACGATCTGTTCCCTGCCACTGGTAGGTGTTGCCTATGTCTAGAGTTGGCGCCATGAAATCAGGATTGGGGGTGGCATTAGGTGGCATGATCAAGGAGCTGTCGCCAGACAGAACACGGCTGCTTACCAATGACCGTACGACAATCGCTACCACAAAGGCTATCGCCAATGTACCAAAGAATAACCCCCCTACGCCGATGATGGTTCCCCAGGGGCCCAGTCGAGGAAGCGGAAGGCGCTCAAACACGATCCTCAGCCGGCTCAACGGACCCTGCTCAGGCATCCGTCCGGCATAACCTTTGTTTCGACGGTTGTGGACAGGTTGTGACATGTGTGTCGCACCTTGCATTCAAAGATCGCGTGCAACTCCGGGCCGATTACTTCAACGATCTGTAGGATCTTCAACGCCATAGTCACACTGAGTTTACCATATCTGCTGCGATGGTACCGAATACCTCACCTCCTGGCATTTAACCCCTATCCCCTAAATGGACACCTCCATCATGCTATTGCCCGTAATGAGCAAAGTATTACATTTGTGTTGATGATAGCTCCTGATTGTGCCGGGAATCGAAAAAATAGGGGACAACAGGTTCATCCCCCTTCACCTGAAACGAGGCAGGGGGTAATGACAAGGACGATACCTCGCATAGAGAGAAGCTCCAGGAGACCTGAAG
>JAFGLD010000364.1 GCA_016928235.1 Anaerolineae bacterium
GGGATTGTTGCCCTGGACTGTTGCTAATCATACCACAAGTGCTCATGAATTTGTAAACTTACTTTCCGCGATTATGAACCATGCCGGCAGCAAGAATAAATAGAATTTACAGCTGGGTAATGTTGCGGGCAGTGAGCACAGGGAACTGCGTACAATTTATTTTTTCTCGCTGCCTTAAAGAACCAAAACATGGTGAAACAACAGCTTCGCCTGGGGATCGACAAGCAGAATAATCCTTTACTAGACTTTATTGGCAATAGGCGTGCTATGTGTAAAATCCAGCTGATTTTATGCGTAACTCAGTTATTTTAGATAAAGTCTACTGTAGATGTCCTGCCTCAAAACACGCCATATCAAATCCCTCTGGTTCCCGCGCAGAAACGGGCACATAGCGACCTGGAAAAACTTCGTTGTCCACCGAGAAAACAAATCCCAGCGCTTCTACCGGCTTTACCAATCTCGTTTCAGCGACGACTTTGCGGTTATCACCCTGCTCTACTTCGATCTGGGCCCAGTTCTCTGCCAATATGACATATACCCAGTGCCACTCAGTCATACATAGCCAATTGGCTGCTTCTCTCAGCTTGTTGATCTCAAGAACATCCCCGCTAAGGTTGCCTGTATGCTGATTTGCAATGATGTTTTGTGCTATCACCGCTGAATACTCAAAATTGGAGGCACAGCCGCGTGTAACGCCGATGCTCGTGGCAGGTATGCCTCGATCCTTTTTGAGTGGGGCGTTCCACAGCAGCAGGTTGTAGGTGACAGCCGTCTGCTCATGTGTGAAACGGACTCTGAACTTGCCAGCCACAAGCTTGTCCAATGTTGGTCGCCAACGCTTCACGCGCTGCTCTACCTCAAGACGCGAGTCAATCTCACTGATCCGGCTCGCGGCATACTCATTCGACTCGGGATCGGGGTCAATCCGAAACTGGGCATGATCACCCTTGTATTGAATGCTGGCCTGTCTCTCTCTTTTGATCTGTACATACATTCCTACATCCACAACATCCTGTGGGCCATGCCACTTCTTGATGGATATTGCGTCCCTCATGGTATGTTTACCCATCATCTTTCACCTTTGCCTCAGCTCATCCAAGAGAAACCAAAGAAGAGGGATAACACAAGAATAGTCAAAATGCACTCATAGGGAAAGCTTGAGCTGGTTATAGTTGTCATTTTCACTATACTTGTGCGTAAGCACAGTAATTTCAGGAGTTAGTATGGACATTCCCACCCTCAAAGAATTCCTAGCGCTTCCCATTGACCAGGTACGCCCAATTGTGCCCGCCACTATGATTTTTGCAGCCGGAGGTACCCGTCGATCTGCAGCACTAGCCGGTGTATCCCGTGATGACTATCCTTCGTGGGCACTTCAACGAATGCTGGCAATATGTCAGATATTCTGTCATTATGGTGTCAAACATATCATTCTACCTATCGGCCACCCGCGTATGTTTGCAGAAGAAGGTCATTTCGGCAATAACTTCGTTACCTGGATAGCAAAGGGACTGTCTAGCTCGCAAACTCTTGAGTTCTATCGCAAGGCAAACTGGCAAGACCACATAATAGTCATCGCCTCCAATGCCACCAAAAACCGCCAGACACAACAGCTTCAAACACTCGCCCAGTCTCGCAATCAAACGACATCACAAGCCGATGCTCACTTGTGGTACTTCATCGTGCCAGATTATGACGACTACTGGTTATGGACATTAGAAAGACTGGCTACAGTGGAGAAGACAACAAGAGAATGCGCTATTCAATCGCTGTATGGGGCAGATATACCGCCCACCGATTTGCTTATTTCTTTTGGTAAGCCAACAATTAGTCTGGACATTCTTCCCCCGCTTCTCTGGAATGTCGTGCAGGCTTATTGGACACAAGTACCCAGCTATATCCTCGATGAAGATACATTGCGCAAGATCTTCTATGATTATGCATATCAGCGGAACACATATCAAACCGACAAAACAGGCCGTGAAAGAGACGTTCTAAAGCATCCATCTTTATGGAAACATGGCCCCACGATCGGCACTGGCATTCGCGTTGATCGTTATTGGTATCCAGAGCAAATTTTGCTTCCAACAGATGACCTTACAGATGAATAGTTGGCTCCTGGTGAATTGGATCTGTGGGTGACCATAGAGATTTCATGCAGGATCTCGATCAAGGTTTGTATTAGCGTATGGCCATTGCATCTTATCTGTTGGATCGTTCATGCAACCTCGGATTTCTCTGTGTTGGCACACCCTGAGATGTACTCTTCAAAAGTGGCAATGTGTGCTGGCATCCAATATGGAATCTGAATTTCAGAAGATATGTGTGCCAACATTTTGTGTGCTGCATAGATGGAAGCCCGAACGATAGGATCTGACCGGTACAACCCTTTTCCGATCCATAATGAATGGGCTATCTCATTATCCGCCCTTTTTCTCATAAACTGGGCAGCACGGGCCAGTACCCCGGTATTGTCAAATAAGCCGTACAAAAACGCGTGAGCTAACCCCGTCACACAAAGCGCAGTCTCTTCCATCGTAGTGGATCCAAACCAACCCCATCCGCCATTGTCGTGTTGGTGATGTGTCAAGAATGAAATACACCGCTGTGCAGCAATATTGTCTAGGCCAGCAAAAGCCTCAATGGCATGACTGGCGCTATATAGAGGTGAGATATGCCATTTGTCCGCGAAGGGGATATCGCTTTGCATATGATCCACAAGCCACTGCGTAACAAGCATTGCTTTTTTGCGATGAGGAAAACCTGGTTGGTTTCGGAGTGCAACAAGCGCGTGCATATTGACCGATACTGAACCCCCACGCTCATTTGAGTACGAACAGAAGTGATCCGAATCCCATAGATCAAGCAGTGGTTGGATGTCTATGCGATATCCACCCCACTGAAGCAATATGAGACCAACAGCAATGTCATCACCATCATTCACAGGAAAGAGATCGCTAAAAGATAGTCCTGGATCGTTCAGATGCCACGAGCGATGGAGGCTATCAAGAACCTGGACAATCGATAAGTTATGAGGGCTCTCGCCGGCTCGCCGTAGACTGTCGAGTACCCATATACGCTCGAAGACCTCAAATGGGTCACCGCATGGCACACTGCCCGATCCCCTCTTGATCAGATCGCTTAGAAAAGCCTCAGCCCAAGGAGAATCATGCCCGGACAGGCGTTTTGCTCGCAAATAGGCCGCTGTGGGAGCTGTGCCAGATGCAATCGATCCGTTTGTCGACAGAAACCTGTTGTCTAGCATGGTAAGCTCCGCTTGCGAAAGCGTCTCCATGCTAAACCACCATGTGCGTGGCCGAGCCGGATCAGGAAGTAGTTTACTTGTGGTTAGTGATACTTTTTGCTCATATAGCCGATCAGCTCTTTCCCATTGTTTGAGAGGAAAATCTGCCTGCATTTGCGGGTCGAATTGTCGCCATAGAGAGGGGAGCAGCAGTTCGAAACCAATGGGTTCATCCGGCTCACCGGGCAACAGATCAGCATAGTGGTGCAACGCTTTGATCGCACGTTGGATGCGAATATCATCCTTTGCATCGGTCTGCCATGTGTGTAGAGCATAGATAGCAGCCAGCGTTGCGAGAGTGCGTTCATGAGCATAGAGAATGTGGGGTTCGCCCCAGCCTCCATCTACCAGTTGTGTTTTGCGTAAGTAATCTAAAGCCTCGGGCCAGGCCGGGACATCCAAATGCCCTACTTTTGGCACGAGAGCTGCCCAGGCAGTGCTATAGATATCCGGACTCAGGTATCCATTCAGACTATGCTGCCAATTTGCCGTATACGCATCAGACGTAGTCAATCCAAGTCTTTGATCGGGGGACGATAAATGATTCCTCTCTGTCATGGGCTTTTGGTTCTACCTCCCGGTTTGCAGGTTGAGCTGTTACGAAAGTTCGATGTGCAGGGATGGGCGAGAGGCTTTTGCCGGAAAGCCTCAGTTTGGGACAATGTCTGCCTTATTCTTGCCGGCTGTAATCCGGAACTACATCAAGCATATATTACTATTTAGAATGACCTTTCAGGGCTAAAAGTAGGTAAATTCTCGGTCACTACCCGGCTGTCCGATGTGGTTGTGTTGACATTTGTACACCAAATCGATGTGCTCGTTATGAAGCACTATCAACATAACCTGACAGATGTAAGTGATGGATGACACATCATTAGCGTAAACTTAAGCACAAACCCGATCTGTTTGGTTCGTTCTGCGTCTTCGGTTATGAGTTCTTGTTTATTAGCCTCTGGTATATAGCCGAGAGTCTATCATTGCGAACAAAAAACTGATCACCAAGTGGTATCGATGCCTTAAGTTGACACCTATGGATGACACACTTACGGTTCAACACGAACATCAAGATCTCGTCGGAGCGACAATCTATCCGTTTCGTCTTCTACCTAGCATACTGGGTTCGGCGAATTTCTGCTACAATAATTGGGGGGGATTGCTCTTTCGAATTCTCGGTATAGAATGGGGGGCCGAGTGAAGATAGAGACCTCAATCAATTGACAGATGGACAGTTCCTCGTCGAATTTGGCTGCTCCGAATGAGGGGTGGTCTGTATGGGTAGGGATCGAGATGGAGCCACGGGTAAGCGATGAGCTTTACTCACAATGTTTGCAGCGTGTAAGAGCCCACTTTACTCAACACAGTGAAAGTGTTTCTGTCGTACGAACCACAAATGCAGCGCATTGGTTATTCGATCGAGTCAAACACAATATCGACCGAGTACCGGTCAATGTGCCCTGCCATCCCATCACAGGGATACCCAACAGCTACATCGACGAAATTATCCATTACGTGACAGCCGAAGGCTCTCGCGTCGTGGCGCTCAAGATTGGTCAGGCAGAGACATGGAACAAAATGCTCGACCTTGTGATGCGGCGTGTCTACACCAGCCTGCGTCGCTACAATACAGCACAATCTGATCTCGAAAACCTGGCCGGTGAGCTTATCCAACATTGCGCATGCCTGATTTGGGAGGCCATTGATCGTTATCATTATGATAGCAGCCTCGATGCCTGGGTATCTCGTCTGGTCACTTATGAGGTGGCTTGTACGTGTCGATCCTCCCAATTCAGACATGATTCCACATCACTGTCACTGGAATCACCCCTTCCGGGAGAGACTGATCGCCTGACTTTGATCGAGATGTTGTCCGATGATCGGGCAGAGCGTGAGCTTGGCGTGGTCGACACGTGGCTTATACTTGAGGCAGGGTGGAACACGCTGAGCATGGATCAACAGGAAGTTGTTCGCAGACGTCTCCTGGGAGAAGGAATAGCCAGTATCGCAAACGCAATGGGTCGATCTCCCAATGCCATCTACAAACTCCAACAACGCGCAAGTGCCAGCTTACAACTATTTGCTGGCCAATAGGAGCTCAACCTGTGACAGACACGGACAAGCCTTGGAATACCGAGGCACATTGGCTTACGCAAGAATTATTAGCACGTTACTCAGATCTAGAACGAGCAGGTGTCGACGCTTCTCAGATTTATCCGAACGTTGCCGAACATTTGAAGCAGTGTGAGATTTGCCGGGCCGTCCTGGAAGAATTGGTGTCAGCCTGCCCCGAATGCCAGCCGCCCAATCGAGAAGGTGAGCACCAGGAAGCTCAATCTGCTGCTCGCGTACAATTGGTCATACCACTGACCGGAATGCTCGATTCGCAGCAAGCTGACATGTCGTTTTGGGCATCCCAAAGGTCAACAGCTTTCCGCTCCGGAGGTCGGCTGCTTTATTACGACACCGTACCCTTGAGCACGCAACAGCTTGTCGTCAAATTTACATTATACCTGGCCGAAAAACCCGGCCATTACTTGTTTGAAGGCGAGCTGTACGGCTCAAACCTCCCTACAACACTTGGCGCCTGTCTGTACATAAGCAGCGGTGTCTGCTATTATGCCAACAACATTCGGCAAGACAAGCTGACCTTTGAGGATATTCCGCTTGATGAGAGTGTTGAGAGCGTCGAGATCATCCTGCTGCTTTCCGATTGATGATGCTGTTGGTAAACAAGCTCGGCCCCGTCAATTGAGCAGTCTGAAGCCCATCCCCTATACCTGGTTACAGCGCGGTAACCAATCACCCCGCAGGGAACAGTTCCGGGAGCAAGGTGGGTGTATATCGCTCGACAAGCTCTCTTGGTAAGCCGTTTTCGTGACAGATGGCTGAATAGAGTACACCACTTGGTCGCATCTGTCGATCCTGTGTCTCATGTTCGACGGCAATCAGGCCAAACCGGAAGCGGGGATCATATCCTTCTGTCCATTCAAAGTTATCGACCAAACTCCAGAAGTAATACCCCAGCACAGGAACTTGCCGTTGAAGAGCCTGCCACAAATGGTAAAGATGGGTAACAATGAATTGAGGACGCTGCTCATCGGTAGCGTCCGGAATGCCGTTCTCTGTGATGAAGATGGGCAGATGATAATGCTGCCACATCGTTTTCAGGGTGTCGAACATGCCGCGAGGATGGATCTCTCCCCAGCCGCCGGGACCTTTCAGCACGCCCGCTTTCGTGCACAGATCGACGAACAGCGTGGCAGCAGAGCTGGGGTTGAACCCAATCCGATATCGCTGATAGTAGTTAACCCCCAACCAATCAAGCGTCCTGGCCGCCTCAGGAACGCGCGTCGAACGCTTTCCGGGAACACGCATGATGCCAAGCGTTACCATGTCTAACAGCAGAAAATGGAAGAGATGGGCAATCATGTTGGTTGCCAGGATATCGAGAGGCTGCCAGGGGCGTCTTGGCCTCCAGGACATGATGTGCGTTGCAACACCTACCTGGGCGCCGGGAGATAGCTCATGAATCGCCCAATAAGCAGCTGCGTGGGCACGCGCCAGGTTAAGCGTCGCTTTCCACATCGCATTGACATCTTTTTTCCCCGGAGGCCAGCGTCCGACGCCATAAGCCTGGCTGATCATCACATTGGGCTCGTTGATCGTACACCATAGCGTAGCCAGGTCACCCAAAGCCGATAGCACCTTGCGGGTATACCGCTCGAACCAAACAACAACCTGTTCGTTTTCCCACCCGCCTTGTTCAGCCATCCACAGGGGATTGGTAAAATGATGGAGTGTCACCATCGGCTCTATGCCACGCTGCCGTAACCCGATCAGCATTTCCCGGTAGCGAGCCAGAGCAGCCTCATCCCAGACACCGGGCTGGGGCTCGATTCTGCTCCACTCGATGGATAGCCGGTGGGTGTTTTGATTCATCTCCGCCATGCGATCGAAGTCGGCCTCAGCGCAATTCCACCAATCGCAAGCCTGGCCTGCTCCCTGGTTCCGGTAGATGTAGCCTCCCGTTTGCTCAGCCAGCCACCAATCATTGTTTGTTAAACCACCTTCGACTTGATGTGAGGATGTTGCAGTTCCCCAGAGGAAGTTTTGGGGAAAGAGAAATTCAGATGATGTCATTTTTTCAACCTTATCCTATCGTAATGTCTTTACTATACCGGTATTACCATCGGTAGTTCAATACGTAGTTATCCCCAGAAGCATCGAGTATAATTCATATATTGAAACCGGATAGCCGTCACGATGCAGCAATACAACTGACGAACTGTTGAATGATGTCCAATCGCCCGAATGATGTCCAATCGCCCATCACACAGATGGCGTATCAACTATCAGAAACGGGAATTATATGAAAAAACGGTTCTTGGTTTTAACGGCCGATGCAGGATTTGGACATCGCAGGGCAGCGGAAGCCATCGAAGCGGCCCTGGTAAAAAAATATCCTTCCCAATGTGATGTCACGATCACCAGCCCCTTCCAAGATCCGGCCTTACCTGACATTATCAGAATGGTCGAGACCGGTTATGGTGATACCGTCATCGATGATCCCACGCTCTACCAGCTTGCTTATACAGCCACCGATGCGCCGGTCGTGGCCCAACTCTTGCAGGATGTCACGACTACGGTTCTCAACAAGACTCTGACCAGGCTTGTACAGACACTCCGGCCTGATGCGATCGTTACCACTTATCCGGCTTTTACCCAGGCGGCTATCCGCGCAGGGCACAATGCCGATCATCCCGTCCCCGTCAATGTTGTAGTTACCGACCTGGTCAATGTTCATAGTGTCTGGTTCCACAAGGGTACCAATCTGACGTTTGTACCAACCGGACATGTCTATAAACAGGCCCTTGATTCCGGGCTCGACAAGAAGGCAGTTCACCTGACAGGATTGCCTGTCCATCCGCAATTTGCTGATGAAGAGAGAGATCGCGCCACATTGCGTGAGGCACTGGGGTGGAAAACTGACATCACAACAGCCTTGATCGTCGGCTCATCCCGCACGCGAGAGACCGCAGCGATTGCCCGCCTGCTCGATCGCTCTGGGTTACCGTTGCAGATCGTCGCCGTCAGTGGCGATAACCGGGAAACAAACGATCAGCTTAGGGCCACCGAATGGAAGAGCACCGTTCATATTTACGGAATGGTGAGCAATCTGCCGGAGATGATGCACGCTGCCGATTTCATCATTTGTAAGGCCGGTGGCCTGATCGTTACCGAAGCTCTGGCTTGTGGATTGCCGCTGATCCTCTACGAAGCCCTACCCGGCCAGGAGGTGGGCAATGTCCGGTACGTGGTAGATAACGGTGCCGGTGCCTGGTCGCCAGGGCCTATCGGCGCATTGACCACTGCATATGCATGGCTGGCCAGGGATCTCAGCGAGCTTAAGAAGCATGCGTTAGCCGCTCAACATGTCGGCAAGCCCCATGCTGCTTACGATATTGCCGAGCGTGTCTTTCGCCAAACCCAGGACAGCAATGGGTGACTATCAACGCCGGGCGGAAGATCAGTCGGCTCAACTTCCGGTTGAAGCATCGGACAATCTAACACCAATGGCCGGTCGTTATGGCTGAGCAATGACGGGAATCCGTCAATTCCTCTGGACTAGATGCCATCTTTCTGGTCTAATTAAGAAGATGCATTGTCGCCGGATATATGTCCGGCTTCCTGATCCGAAAGCATTCATCTATCAGCATTCAGCTATCAGCTCGAAGTACTCATCGGCGGCTCTCCTATCCTACCCAAATGAGCATAAGAAGTTGAAAGCTGGCAGCTAAGGACTGAACGCTTACTATATTAAGCTTGAGGAGGTATTGAACTGTGGCTGACACAAAATGGGTATATCAGTTTAAGGAAGGTAGCGCGACGATGCGCGATCTTCTGGGCGGTAAAGGAGCCAATCTGGCAGAGATGACCAACATCGATCTGCCTGTACCGCCAGGTTTCACCATCACTACCCAGGCATGTAATGCCTACTACGACTCCGGGAAGCAATTCCCTCCCAATATGTGGGACCAGGTCGTCGAATCAATGAACGCATTGAGCAAGGCCATGGGGCGCGACTTTTCCGATAATAGCGAGCCGCTCCTGGTCTCGGTGAGATCGGGCGCCAAGTTCTCCATGCCCGGCATGATGGACACCGTCCTGAATCTGGGACTGAATGACGAGGCAGTCCTGGCACTGGCAGCCAAAGCCAATGACGAGCGGTTTGCCTGGGATGCCTACCGCCGATTGGTGCAGATGTTCGGCAAGGTCGTCATGGATATCGACGGCGATTTCTTCGAAGAGCAAATCAAGCTCGTGAAGCAAGAAGAAGGGGTCGATTCCGATCCCGAAGTCTCAGCCGAAGGATGGAAAAAGACTGTCGAGCGTTTCAAGGCGATCGTCAAAGAGCAGTATGGACAAGAATTCCCGCAAGATCCCTGGAAGCAGCTCGAATTAGCTGTCGAGGCAGTCTTTGCGTCCTGGAATGGCAAGCGAGCCGTTGATTACCGCAACCACTATGGCATCCCTCACGATCTCGGCACGGCGGTCAACGTCCAGGCGATGGTCTTCGGCAATGTCGGATGGGATTCCGGTTCCGGCGTGGCATTCACCCGCAACCCGGCCACCGGCGAGGCCAAGCTCTACGGCGAATATCTGGCCAATGCCCAGGGTGAGGATGTTGTTTCTGGCGCTCGCACACCCAAAAGCGTCAGCGAGCTGGCTGCCGAGTGGCCCGAGATCCAGCAAAACCTCTCAGACATTGCCAACAAGCTCGAAACCCATTACCGTGACATCCAGGACATGGAATTCACCATCGAAGGTGGCAAGCTGTGGATGCTCCAAACCCGTAACGGGAAGCGTACTGCTGCCGCCGCGGTCAAGGCTGCCGTCGATATGGTCGGCGAGGGCCTGATCAGCAAAGAAGAAGCCGTTTCTCGTACCGAAGCGGAGCACATCGACATGCTGCTCCACCCGCGCTTCGACGAAGAGGCCAAGAAAAAGTCTAAGCTGTTGGCCAAGGGTTTGAATGCATCGCCCGGCGCGGCCGTTGGTATGGTTTTCTTCGATGCTGATACCGCTGAGCAAAAGGCCAAGGAAGAGGGCAAAGCCGTCATCCTGGTCCGGCCTGAGACAACCCCGGACGATGTTCATGGTATGCTGGCCGCCAAAGGCATCCTGACACAACACGGTGGCGCGACCAGCCATGCGGCTGTGGTCGCGCGGCAGCTGGGCAAGCCCTGCGTGGCAGGCTGTGAGGATATCCGCATCGACCAGTCTGCCCGTACATTCACCGTGGCCGGCGTTGTTGTCAAAGAAGGCGATCTGGTCTCTCTGGACGGCGCCCGCGGCGAGGTCTACCTGGGTGCCATCGACACCGTTGCGCCCAGCTTCGACGATCAGCATGAACTGCGCCAGATCCTGGAATGGGCCGATGACATTCGCCGGTTGCAGGTCTGGACCAACGCCGATGATCCGGAGCAGGCAGCCCGTGCCCGCAGATATGGTGCTCAGGGTATCGGCCTGTGTCGCACCGAGCACATGTTCCTCGGTGAGCGAACCGAGAAATTCCAGGACGCTATTCTTGCCGAGTCCGACGAGGAGTTCCAGTCAGTGCTCGATAACGTCCTACTGCCTCTTCAGCGCGATGACTTTTATGGCATCTTCAAAGCAATGGATGGACTGCCGGTGATCATCCGCCTGCTCGACCCGCCGCTCCACGAGTTCATGCCCTCCCGAGAAGAGCTGATCGAAGAGGTTGCGACGTTGCAGGCTAAGGGTGCTACCGGACCTGAGTTTGAAGCCAAGAAAAAGCTTTTGGCTGTTGTCCAGGACATGCACGAGTTTAATCCTATGCTGGGCTTGCGCGGCTGCCGTCTGGGCATCATGATGCCACCGCTCAACAAGATGCAGGTGCGCGCTATCTTCGAAGCAGCTTGCGATGCAGCGAAGGAAGGCGTCGACGTTCATCCCGAGGTTATGATCCCGCTGACCAGCCACATCAACGAGCTGAAAGCCATCCAGCCGCTGCTGGAGGAAATCGCTGTGGCTGTCATGGAGGAAAAGGGTATCCAGATCAAGTACAAGTTTGGCACGATGATCGAGATTCCACGCGCCGCGCTGACTGCCGGCGAGATTGCCACCATGGCGCAGTTCTTCAGCTTCGGGACCAACGACCTGACGCAGATGACCTTCGGCATCAGCCGCGACGATGCTGAGCGTAAGTTCCTACTCTCATTCGTCGAGATGGGAATTCTGCCCAAGAACCCGTTCCAGACCATCGACGCGGATGGCGTCGGTCGTCTGATGCAGATAGCTGTAACGGAAGGACGCGCAACCCGTCCTGACCTGGAGGTAGGTATCTGCGGCGAGCATGGCGGCGAGCCGGCCAGCGTCAAGCTCTGCCACAAGCTTGGCTTGAACTATGTCAGCTGCTCACCGTTCCGTGTTCCGATTGCCCGTCTGGCAGCCGCTCACGCGGTGCTGGAAGAGCAAGCCGAGCGCATGAACGACTAGATCAAGTTGGGGGATGGGGGATGGGGGTTGGGGGTTAGGGGTTAGGGGTTAGGGAAAAGCATGAACCTTAACCAGCCAAGACGGTTACAGTGGGACTAAAAGAGGGGTGTGGCTTAGGCCACACCCCTCTTGTTGCTTCAGTACCCAATGAGTTATGGCGATACGATCAGGGCATCGATCTGAGCATTGTGATCCGGATTCGTGTCACAATCGCTACCTGGTGTTGATAAACGCAAGAACTGGTAGGTGCCATCCGGTACGCCGCTGATGGTAATATTGATCCCTACCTTGGAGCCATTGAAGGGTTGAGCCGGAGGCTCGACATAAGGATCGGAGGTGTATGGCAGGTTGCCGTTATTCCCGGGATTGTCATCGCCCCAGCGAAAAATCTGATAGGGAGTGCTGCATCCTGCATCTGAACATATTTCTATCTGGATGAAGTCCAGGTACATCCTTCCAGGGGAAGGCGAAGCATTCCAATGCTCGTAAAAGCGCAGCGATGAGCCCGGAACAGTGATAGGGTGCGTGTACAAGTCGATGATGACGAATGTATTGCAAAACCCATACACAACATTGTCCGGCGGCTCACTGAATTCCACTTCCGTTGGCGGCGGTATCTGGGTTGGTGTCAATGTGACGGTTGCCGTCTCTGTCACTGTGGGAGGAGGCAATGTATTGGTAGGGGGCGGGTTGGTGGGTGGTGGTGGCGGTGGCGGCTCGGTGAACGTAGCCGTCGGTTCGAGTGTCGCCGTATTCTCCGGCGTAGGGGGCATCCGTGTCTGGGTTGCCCGCGGCCTTTGTGTATCAGTAAAAGCCGGTGTCAATGTTGGTAGAGGCGTAGCCTGAGCAATGGCTTGTGTCGCGGTTGCCGTGTCAAAAACGCCGCGCTGCCAGGGAGCATCTCCCAGGGCGGCTGCTGTTGCCAGTCTGACAATGTCGATATTGAGTTTTTCGTAACCCTGCCAGGGATTGTAATTGGCAGCCAACATAGACTCACCACCGGCCATCGCTCGTTCGGGCAAGAGGTCAAATGTGGCGATCCACGAAAACAAACAGACAATCAAGGTGATCGATATGCAATAGAGAACCAGCCAGCCCCAATCTTGTATTTTTGTACGCTTTGGGAGACCAGAGTTTGAGCGGTTGATGTGGGCGCTCTCTGATCGGGGCTGGCGGCTTTGCTTTTTGGATCTGGACGGTTGCGATTGTGGCCCCATATGGTTGTTTCAATTCTGTTAACCCAATGTAACTGACAACAAGAATTGTAACATCAATCTGCTTTCCTGTGAGGAGAGATTTTTTTTCTCCTACTCAACAAGGATAGCATCTATTTGAGCATTGTGTTCCGAGTTGCTACTACAATCGCTGCCGGCTGGCGCGGAGACACGCACAAATTGGTAGGTGCCGTCCGGCACGCCGCTCATGCTGATCAAAATGCCCACTTTGGAGCCGGTAAACTCCTCCGCCTGATCCTCAGGAGATACGTATGGTAAGTTGCCATTGTTGTCGGAGTTGCTGTCACCCCATAGGAAAACAGTATAAGCGGCACTACATGCCACATCCGGACAGACTTCAATCTGTATCCAGTCCAGGAACATCCTGCCAGCCGGAGGTGGAGAGGACTCGGCGTTCCAATGCTCATAAAAACGCAGCGATGAACCCGGAACGGTGATGGGCTGGGTGTACAGATCTATAATGACTGGTGTTTCACAAATTTCATACACAGTGTTATCCGGTGGCGAATTGACCTCCACTCCCGGCGGCGGTGGTATCTGGGTTGGCGTTGGTGTCAACGTAAATGTTGGCGTAAGCGTCGGTGTGAATGTTGGCGTAAATGTTGAGGTATTGGTCGCTGTCGGCGTGTTGGTGCTCGTGGCTGTCGGCGGCTGCGTATTGGTTGCCGTCGCCGGGGTGACTGCGGTTGGAGCCAATGTACGGGTTGCTGTTGGTGGTGGGTTGGTCAAGGTCACTGTTGGCCCGGTCGTGGCCGTGCTGCCGGAAATTGTCGGCGGCAGTGTGTTGGTCGTGCGCGGCATAGCTGCAACGCGCGTGGGTTCGATCTCAGTGGGCATCAATGTTGGAAGGGGTGTCGCTTGCGATGTGATCTGGATCGCCGTCGCTGGGGGCATGATGGTTATATTATCGATAAATTCAATTTGCCAGGGCACGTGCTCGTCCTGAGAAGCTGCTGTCGCCAGCTTGACCACATCAATATGGATTGGATCGAGATCGCGCCAGAGGCTGTAATCAGCCACCAGCACCGATTCGCCGCTGGCCTGAACCCGCTCAGGGAGAAGACCAACTGTTGCAACCCACGAAAACATACACACAATCGATGTGATAGCGGCACAGTAGACGACCAGCCACACCCAACTGCGTCCTGTTGCTCCGCTATAAGGAGCCGCGGATGGGGGAATACTTTGTGATTGATTCGCTCTTGTTTGTCTGCCTCGGTTGGGTACCTGAGATGTCGACTTCATTGTTATAAATTCCCGCTGTGATGGTTAATGACGGCTACGTTGTTTTCTCGGGCGTTGACGGATCGGTACGGGTATCTTTGATGGTGGTATCGAGAGCCTGCTTGGGTGTCAAGGGCTCGACGCGCGTATCTTTGATGGCGGCATCGAGGGCCTGCTTGAGATCGTTGAGATTGAGCAAGGGCTTGCTCAGCATAGCCTGAGGCTTGGCCATCCTGATGACGGTTTCCCGCTCCGTTGGATCGAGACGATAGGCCGTCATCATCACGATAGCCATGTTCTGGGTAGCCGGCACTTTGCGTAACCGCTCGGCAATTTCATGCCCTTGCGGTCCAGGCATTCGAATATCCAGCAAGGCTAATTCCGGCAGCGGCATATCACTCTGCCGCGTCTCGACCTTGTCCAGCCAGGCCATCGCGTTATGACCATCGGCAAAAGCCAGGGGCTCTACCCCCCAAATGAACATCATGGCTGTCGAGAGCATCATTCGAAGCGATGGCTCATCCTCAACAACCATCCACACACGTTTGTTGGGCTTACTTTTATCTTCCATAACCATACTTCCTTCCACGCATTGATGTCTATTACTCCCTGATCAAACAGATCGATAGGGCTCGATTTCCTCAAGATTATTCTCTTCACTACCAGGATATCGTGTGTATGGCAGTATGACAATAAACTCCGTCCCTTCGCCGGCTCTGCTGCGTACATCCACATTGCCGCTATGGGCAGCCACTACCGCCCGTACAATAAACAAACCCAGCCCGGCGCCACGCACATCAATCACTGTGCCGTCTGGGGCAACAGAGTGTCCCCGGTAAAATTGCTCGAATACACGGGGAAGATCGCGGGATGAAATCCCAACTCCGCTGTCACACACCCGGATGACCAGGTTACCATTATCCTGGTTAGCAAAGACACCAATGTGGCCTTCAGGCATCGTGTAATCGCAGGCATTACGGATAAGATGTTCGAAAGCCCAAGCCAGACGATCTTTGTCTCCATAATAGGGCGGTAAATCGTCTATTTCAAGATGTAGATTGAGAGACTTGGTTTGGATTGTCTCCTGGAATTCCTGGATTGCCGTCCTCAATAAGTCGGGTATTTCGGCCATCTGAGGAGCAATGTTAAAGGTGCCTCGGACCATTTCCGTTACGTCGAGGATCTGGTTCACCATCCGGGTCAGGACTTCTGTGCTCTCTCCAGCCATATCGAGGAAGCCGCGTATACGAGAGTCGGCTTCGGAAAGCATTGTCCGGGATAGATCAATGTAGCCTTTCATTGCCGTCAGCGGTGTCCGCAGCTCGTGTGAGATCTGCATGATGAAGGCTGTCCGCATCCGCTCAGTCAGTACCTGATCGGTGACATCACGGAGGGTGATCACAACACCTATCTCGTTACCTGAAGCCATGAGCACAGGAGCGGCGACAGCTTCAAACCATTGCCTATCGATCTCGACCGTTTGGCGCGCGGGTTTGTGGTTAGCAAGAACCTGTTTGGCAAGCTCATTAAGAATCGATAGCCAGACACTGTAATTGGCGGATATGATTGTCTCCGCAGCCGGATTAAGGCGTGTATCTTCTCCGCTTTGCCTGGAGAAGACCACCGTGCCATCAGCAGTTGACATCAGAACCGCGCTTAAGAAAGCCGCCTCGCGTTGTTGCTCCTGATAGGCGTCTTCCAGCGCGCTTCGCTGGGCGGCCAATGTACGTGTCATGTGGTCGAAAGAACGGCTTAGGATGCCAATCTCATCACCTGATCGGATATTGCTCTGTTGTTGCAGGTCACCCGCCGTCACCGCCTGAGCTGTCCGCGTGAGAGTCTGGATCGGGTGAGAGAGGTTCTGAGCGATTGCAAACCCCATCAACACCACCACGACAGCCAGGAGAGAAAAGACGACACTCAATCCGTTGCGATTGGTGCTGATCAGGTTAGCGACCATGGTATTAGGCATTGACACACTAATCACGCCAAGCGTATCACGCCTGATTCGGAGAGGCGCATAGGCTGCCTGGTGCTCTCGCCCATTGATCGTGATGGTTTGCATGACAGTAGACTCTTCCGAGTTTTGTAACGCCTTAGCAAATAACTCCGGCGTAATATCCAGGCTGCTGGTGTCTGAGCCGTCAGCCAGTAGATAGGTTGCCGCCAGGGCTTGTCCATCGCTTTGGTAAGCACCGATATCTGCAAGTACACTGGTTTTGGTCTCTTGAAGAATTTGATACAGAGGTGTGCCAATTGCTACCGCTCCTACCAATTCGCCGGAGCCGTTACTGACCGGCGCGACCGTTATCAGGAACATCTGGCCGTCAATGCGCAATGCGCCGGCATATTTATCGCCAAATTGATCTTGCTGTCCCTCCAGAACGGCAGCAACCATCGGCAAACTGCTGAGATTCTGTCCTTGAAGAGAACCTGTTGTATAGTCGCCATTGCTTTCTAACCGAACAGCCGCGACACAATTGCCATCTTTGTCGATGCCCGCCAGCAACGAGGTGTTCTGATTGGCAGCAAGTGCCAACAGAGCGGTTGTCAGGCTATCCTGGTTGTGTTCTTCGATATATTCTGGTACGCCCACTGTGAAAATTACCAGGCGCAGAACATTGAGGTGATAAGTTTCCCAGGATACGACGCTGTCACCGGCTGCCCGGCTCGTTTCGATGAGCTGGTTGGTTAGACGATCCTGAATGCTGGAAGCAACCAGCCGCGTGATCACGAAGGTACCAACAGCAGCCACCAAAATCGTCAGCAGCAAGAAAGGCAAGATGATTTTGTTGCGTATTGTGTTGAGAAGGCTTACTCGTAAGCCTCGGGATTGTGAACGTCCATCAGCCGACATAACAATGATTCCCCCGCAGCACCACTTTGTGAGATGATGATTATCGATGATGTGTGATTAGAGTTCGAGTTCAACTGTCGTCTACCGGATTTACGTGTATACTGGGAGTTAGAATGTTTGTTGATCCTTTATCTCAGATACGCGATGCAATCAAGCCATCTATCAACCAACGAAAGCCCTCTGGCCACTCAGTCTCCAACTTGCGAGACTCGACTTCGCTATTTCCTGATGTGGGTACTGCTCGCTGGTATTATCTTTAATATTATCTCCTGGGGAGGAGTAGCCGGTTTTGTAATCTGGCGACAATCGGGAGGTTCATTCAACTGGAGAGAGGAGGGGGGGATACCTATCCTTCAGTTTGATGGTTCAGATATCCGGCAGACCGTTCCGCCGGATGCAACCCTGCCCCCCACACCACTCGACATCACCTCAGTTGGCCAACCCTCTTCCGCATTAGAGGATTTTCCCACACCAACAACTACAGAGGTTGTAGAAAATACTCCTGTCGCGCAGCCGGACACACCGCCCACTACGCCCCTGCCATAACATTGTCTTATATGCTTATTGTACTGCCAGATATCGATATTATTTGTGTTTTTCGGCAATATTTCACAAATTATTCATCAAGAGGCAGAAAATCCATATCATGGTCGTTCTATAATCGTTGTCCAAGCGTCCTCTATTCATCCTGAAATCATCCCAAAATCACCTCATAATCATCCTGACTATTCATGACATACTATCCGATCTTGCCTATTGGCGAGAGTCAGCCCCAACGATTTCTTCAACATCGTGATCGTGCTGTGACCTACGGTTTATCGTGTCTGCTCAATATGGGTTTTCCCCTTTTGCATTCCCCACTTCCTCATTTTTGGTGAAGGCAATTTTATGTTTTTCTTTGACGGCACAAAACAGCACGTTATAATACGGTTGATTTGAATAAAAGATTGGTCAGGCCCGCTAGCTCAATTCGGCAGAGCAGTTGACTCTTAATCAATTGGTTCGAGGTTCGAGTCCTCGGCGGGTCATCGTAAAAGTTACATCCCGAACCGTACAAAGATATGGTCAAGTTGTTTCTTCACAGAACTGTGGTGTCTCAAGCACAGCTTGTCAGATGAAACCCTTACCATCCCAAAGTCGGTTTGGGATGGATGCTTTTTGGCCCCATTCTCTGTATCTTTATATCAGAAAAGCCGCAAGATCAAACAGCTTTTGTGATGTTATCCAATCTATTTCATAAAAGACAGACCCAGGCGTGCCAGGTATTGCCGGATGGCAACCAGGCCTGGATTGCAACATGATCCCCTTTGCCCATCGCTAGAAAGGATTACCATGCCCCACGATACACTTTCCATCACCGATAATCGTACCGGCAAAACCTATGATCTCCCCATTGCCAATGGCACCATCAAGGCCATGGACCTGCGCCAGATCAAGACCGGTGACGATGACTTTGGCTTGATGAGCTACGACCCGGGTCTGGCAAACACCGCCTCCACGAAAAGCACCATCACTTACATAGACGGTGAACAAGGCATACTTCGCTATCGGGGGTATCCTATTGAGCAACTGGCCGAGAGGAGCACCTATCTTGAGACGGCTTACCTGATCGTTTTTGGAGAGCTACCCACGGCCGCACAGTTGGAGCAGTGGGAATTCGACATCAATTGCCATACATTGTTGCACATTAACATTCAACGGCTTATTTCGACCTTCCGTTACGATGCGCATCCCATGAGCATCTTCATCAGCGCCATTGCCTCTCTCTCGACGTTATATCCGGATGCCCGAGATGTTACCGATCCCGCCAATCGGCGGCTACAGATCGAGCGGATGCTTGCCAAGGTAGCCACCATTGCGGCCTTCACGTATCGCCACAACTATGGATGGCCGTTTAATTATCCGGATGATAGTCTGAGCTATGTGGGCAATTTTCTAAAAATGATGTTCAGGAGCACAGAAGTCAATTACCGGCCCAACCCGGTTCTGGAGCGCGCACTTAATACGCTTTTTATCCTTCACGCCGACCATGAGCAGAATTGCAGCACCAACACAATGCGTGTCATTGGCTCATCACAGGCCGATCCATATTCGGCTCTGGCAGGAGCCGCGGCTGCCTTGTATGGCCCCTTGCATGGCGCAGCTAACGAAGCTGTCCTGCGCATGCTTGAACAGATCGGCACCATAGACAATATTCGGCCCTTCATCGAGAAGGTGAAAAGTGGAGATGGTCGGTTGATGGGGTTTGGACACCGTGTGTACAAGAATTACGATCCGCGCTGCAAAATCATCAAGCATATTGCCGGCGAGGTCTTCGAGGTTACCGGCCACAATCCTCTGCTCGATGTGGCATTGGAGCTAGAGCAGATCGCCTTGCAGGATGATTACTTTATCTCTCGAAAACTCTATCCAAATGTCGATTTCTACTCGGGCTTAATCTACCGGGCGATGAATCTACCTGCCTCGATGTTCACGGTACTGTTTGCCATTCCGCGCACCTGTGGCTGGGTAGCACAATGGTTGGAAATGTTGACTGACCAGGAGCAAAAAATTGCCCGCCCGCGCCAGATTTACCTGGGACCGGACATCCGGGACTATGTATCCATAGATCGACGTGGGTAGGGCAATTTGGCCCGCAGCTTTTAGCCGAATACTCGAACGATGCCTGAGTACAAGTATTGTGTGATTGATAATTGAAAGGCAATCCAACTGTTGAATTTGCCACCATCATCGATTGTTTTGCTGACTGGCGCAACACCCAAATAGCGTATGGCTCAAAAAAATTTCGAGTTACGAGAAGCCGTCGAGTTGACACATGAGGAGGTCGAACGGTACAGCCGGCACCTGATCATGCCGGAAGTAGGGATGGGCGGGCAGAAAAAGCTCAAAGCCGGCAGCGTCCTGCTGATCGGAGTGGGTGGGCTGGGCTCTCCTGTAGGTATGTATCTCGCTGCGGCAGGTGTTGGGCGCATCGGGTTGGTTGATTACGATGTGGTTGAGCCTTCCAATCTCCAGCGGCAGATTATTCATGGCACAAAGGACGTGGGTCGATCTAAGCTGGAGAGCGCCAGGGAGCATATGATCGACATCAACCCGCATGTCCGGATCGATATCCATGATTTACCGCTAACCTCCCACAACGCCCTGGCGATTATGGAGCCCTACGATGTTATCGTGGATGGAACCGACAACTTTCCCACACGCTATCTGACCAATGATGTCTGTGCGCTGATCGGGAAGCCCAATGTCTATGGGAGTGTCTTTCGCTTTGAGGGTCAGGCCAGCGTGTTCGATGCAAAGAATGGCCCATGTTATCGATGTCTGTTTCCAGAACCCCCATTGCCGGGGTCAGTCCCAAGCTGTGCTGATGGTGGCGTGCTGGGTGTTCTACCGGGGATCATCGGCTTGATCCAGGCAACCGAGACGATCAAGCTTCTGCTGGGCATCGGCGATACATTAGTGGGACGGCTGTTGCTCTACGACGCGCTACACATGCGCTTCGACCTGGTCAAGCTGCGCAAGAATCCGGCGTGTCCGATCTGCGGCGAACATCCAACCCTGACTGAACTAATCGGTTATGAGCAGTTTTGCGGGGTTCCAGCTCACGATCACAGCGATCTTGCCGCCGGCGCAAAGGGGACAGATCAAACTATCACTGTACAAGAAGTCAAAGCCAGGCTCGATGCAGGAGAGAATCTCATTTTGCTTGATGTGCGCGAGCCACATGAATGGGATATTTCTGATATCAGTGAGGCGACTCACCACATCCCCGCGGAGCAAATCGTCGAACGTCTTGAAGAACTTGACACAACTCGCGAGATCATCGTTTATTGCAAAACTGGAGGACGCAGCGATGGCGTTGTACAGATACTCCATCGGCATGGCTACCTCAAGGCGAGAAACATGTTGGGTGGCATCAATGCCTGGGCAAGCCGGATCGAGCCCGATTTGCCGGTGTATTGACACTCGATGATCAAAGTTTCGATTTGCGCCGTTCAGACGATCAGGTTTCAGTAATGGCGATTGAACGATATCGGAGTGATCTGCTTTTTCCGGCGCAATAATCGCTATTGCTCATGAGTATGCTCGCAATAAAGCAGCAACGCGCATCTTCCAAAGATGTGTGAAATCCAGCAGGTGTGCGTTATGATTTCAAGGTGTCATGAATTGGGAGGTTTACTTAACTTTATGCGACAACGAGTGTTGTTCACGCTCTTAGGTGGATGTCTCGCTGTTATGTTGTTGGGGTGCAGCCACAAGCCGGCAGAAATTCTGCCGACCACAACGCCTGCCCCAACGCAAATAATCCCAACAAATACGGCTACGCTTTTGCCGCCGCCCACGGTTACTCCCTTTCCGACAGCGACACCGCGAGGCGAAGAGCCCTTACAAGATGATAACGCTGATGTTGCTGGGGGAGCTTCCGACAACCCTGACGAACCATCTGTCCCATCAGCGACTGATGTCCCTCCGACTTCTGCGGCGCCATCTGACATCCCAGAGGGCGTTGGTGTGGCAGAGTTGGTTTTCAGCGCAGATTTTTATCAGGGATGGCCATCAACCAGCGATGGGACAGCCAAGATTGGCATTGCCGGTGGGCAGTATCTGTTTGAGATTGGACCATTTGATGCCCGGTTGGTAACCACAACGGCTGTCAACAGACGTGATATGTATATCCAGGCAGAAGTCACCCCCCAGAAGTGTCCAGTTAAGGCGGGATATGGGTTGATATTTCGTTACGCGGATACTGGTAACTATTATCTGTTTACCATCTTTTGTGATAAAACGTTTGCCGCTGGAGGCAGGGATGGTGGTTCTGTGTTTGGAACCAATAATCCGCTTCCTGATGGTCTCGATCCAGCCGACCCATCGGTTCACTATATCGGTGTCCTGGCCCAAGGTGATGATTTTACGATCTATCTCGACAGGCAGCCTATTGGCAACTTCCACGATAACCGGCGACAGCAAGGTGATGTAGGTATCTATGCTATCAGCCAGTCGGATAAAGCTATTCAGGTAGCTTTTGACAATTTGAAGGTGTGGGCATTACGCTAACGTGCGCAGGCAGAGTAGTTTACTAAAACTAAAAGTTTTGGTTCTCCTTTTTGCTCTTGGTGTATTGGGAATATTGATCGCGCGTTTGGCCGGCTGGGATCCGGAGATTGGCATGCCGGTCTCCCGTCAGCCCTCCCCGACAGATGTTAAGGCCACTGTGGATATCAATAGTGGCGAAATTGGGACCGAATATCCTGCAATAACATCTCCCTCCGATCCCTCACCCGGAAAATCTCCGACCCCTGGCCCAACCCTGATCGGGCCACAAACGCCTGCCGATGCCTGGGCAAACGCGTTGCTCGACAGGGTGCTTGACACACTAGAGCGCCCTCGACCAGTTTCGGATGGATTTGCCTGGTGGCAGAACAGTGATGCCAGTGGAAATCTGTTGTTCACTAGCAGTGGACTGACACTAGCACAACAGCCTATCCGCTTGAATGAACAGTCCAGAATTAACATCTCGATAGCCAGACGAGACAGGCCAAACCAGTTGGAACAGGTCGCCAGCGTTGCATCTGATCAACATGCGCTGACACTGACAGTTTTCGGTACAGGATCTAACCTCGGAAATGACCGTTGGATGCTCAGTAATGAGATGCCTTCCGTTGCAATCGAAGCTCTTGTTGTACAAGCAGCGGCTCGTTTGGCTACACTTACGGCAACCTATATCGAGAATCCTGCCAATACTGCCGAACTGGTGCTCATCGAGGCAAGCCTGTTGCATACCCCAACAGTGCCTCCCACAGAAACATCCACCAACGTGACACCCTCGCCTACCTATGTACCCACTGCAACTTTTCCTCCGGCCACGCCGACCCCAACACGCGAGCCTGATATTTATTTGGGACGTGTTATTGCTGCTGTAATCGATCCAATCATCGAAGATGCATCACTTTTTGATCCTTCTGTTGTTCTGGATTTTACCAACCGACACCCCAGAACCGGTTATCTTACCTGGTCCAATAATGAGCCGCTGCTTGGTAATTACACATTGAGTGTCAAGCAGGCTGAAGAGCTGACGTTCTATACGTTGTTCCCCTCCGATCCAAAAGGAACAGTCGTCAGCTTTCTGAAAGTTGTCTATGTTGATAATACAACTCGTCTGCCGGAAAAGCAGGTCTACTTTCAGGGGCAACGCATGGAAGAGATTCTGATGTGGCTTGTGTATCAGGCCGGCGAACGAGGTGGGCAGTTGCGTATTGCCTACGATGACTTTGGAGCCAAGCAGACTATCACCGTAATTGGCTTTGAGGCCGGCAGATCCCCGGGTCGCTAAGGAATGGGGCTTAAACAACTTTCCCCGCAAGAGCCTTAATAGATGGGGAAGTTAATAAACGCCCATTCCTAAATCCTCGTTATCCACAACACATTAAGTCTTCAGCCGATTTTAGATTGAGCTTGAACCTTGTCTCCGTTGTGATGATTGCTTGCCAGATTTCTGATGTGGGTCTCTCTCGTTTAGCGAAAAGCGGTAAACAGGCAATCGATCCAAGAAGCTGTCTGAGAAGTTGTGGCAAAGACCTCAGAATGCCTTCACATTCAAGGGAAGCCATGCTTTTGCAAGCAAAATGATGCGCTGTCACCATGGGGATGAGGTCAAACGGGGCTCCTTACACACGCTATTGCTGCCATACTGCTGCCATACTCCTACCATACTCCTGGCCTTTTCAGCCCGTGTCCTGTCTCCTTCCACCCATCCTGGATATCTTCTCAATCATTCGAGGAACACTGTCTCTGGCACGACATTTTTACGCATAAAAAGGTATTGAAGAACGTGACACTACATTCTGTTGACATTTCCCTATATTTAGGGTGTGGGTTTTAAGTACTAATCAACAGAACCTACCCCTTTTTATTGAGAAGATATGCTTTTTAGACAGTTTCTTAGGCCTACGATACCAGGGTTATTTCGGATATCTTGCGACAGATTTTGCTTCGAATCTACGTTAATAAAAGTAGAAACTGCAACTGTATATACCCTGGAGGAATGGTATGACCTATATTTCGGAGACAGATCGAAAAACATTGGATCATCTACTTGGCAAGGCTCTATTAAGTGAGGATTTGCGGAGGGATCTTTTAACTCGCGAGCGTCGATCCTACATTCTGTCGCGCTTACCTCTCTCATCAAGTACTGTCCACAAGATGATGTTACTCTCTGACGTGCACGAGATTGAGGAATTTGCCGCAAAAATTTACAAGGATATTTTTACCCCCTGACCAGTCTATCTACTCGCAGATTGCGCCACCGGGTATTGCCCTGTGAGGGCTTGAACCGTGCTTCAAACCCTCATAAGGCATTTTTAGGAATATTCACACAGTTTCAACAGAACCATTCAACTGTATTTTTGCTATTGCTGGGCTCAAGAAAGCATCACTCTAAATATAGAATGAGGCATACCAGCGATGGTTTTGGGTGTCTTACACACACAAATGGTAGCTGAGTAGTTGCTCTTCGATCATGCTTGATTCTCGGATACGAAACTTTTGTAGTAGAATGAGGGCTGGATTTTGATGTTGACTCGTTCTATTAATGAGAGGGAAACACGGAATGACACATCAACATGATGTCTATCCGGTTGATGTCGCAGGGATAAGGCGCAATCTCACCTTGTTTGAAGTTGCTCCCGGCGTACGGATCGCAATACTCAATATTCTAGGCGATACAGAGCTTGTGCAAGCCGCCGCAAAGGCACTAGCCGAAAAACTGCGACCCAGCCAGGTTGATGTGATTGTCACCGCTGAGGCCAAGAGCATACCTCTTGCTTACGCATTGGCTGTCGAGATGAATTGCCCGTGGGTAGTCTTGAGAAAAAACTACAAACCCTACATGGGCGAGGCTTTGCAAGCGGAAACTTTATCTATCACCACAGGAAAGCCCCAAACACTTTATCTAGACGAAAAAGACAGTCTTGTCTTAAAAGGTAAGCGCATTGCACTGGTTGATGATGTCATCTCTACCGGTAGCACGTTGCAAAGTATGGACAATATTGTCAGCCAGGCTGGTGGTTCAGTTGTTGCCCAAGCCGCAGTTTTTACCGAAGGCGATCGATCTCAATGGCAGGATATTATTGCGCTAGGACATCTACCTGTATTTACAAGTGGGTGAGACAGAGTTTGCCGGCTGGTTGACAGTCTCGATCTGGATGGTTTATAGTTGGTTAGTAATTCTTCGAAGCAAGGAACAGAAACGTGGCCCGCATTCTCGTTGTTGACGACGAACCTGATGTTCGTGAACTCTTCAATATTACCCTCAAGATGGCCGGTCATGAGACCGATACCGCTAAACACGGACAGGAAGCACTAGATAGGCTTGCCACAGAAAGCCCTGATCTGATTGTGCTTGACCTGATGATGCCTCATGTGGACGGCTTCTCCTTCCTGGCTCATGTTCGTGGTGAGATGTCTACAAAGCCTATGCGGGTCCTGGTGGCAACTGCGAAAGTACTTGAAGATGCCGATCAGGAAAGACTTGGTGATTGGCCTGTTGTCGGTGTGCTGAATAAGGGAGAACTTGATATTGGCCAGATGGTCATGGTTGTGACCACAGCGTTAAGCAAAAGCCCTCTTAAAGTAGAAGCCGCGGCAACACCGGAACCAGAGAAAGCCGAAACAACAGAGGTAGTTCCAGTCAAACCAACACCGGAAGCAACCAGTACGCCTTCTCAACCTGCTGTCGGCAAACCAACCACTGCGCCTCCCCCTCAGCCTTCAGACAGTCCGTCGTTTTCCTCTACATCCCCGTCTGCGGATAGTGCAGCCGGTAAGTCAGATGAAACATCTGACAAAAGACCCTCTACAGATGCCAAACCGGAGGTGACGCCGGCCCAGCCGCAACAAAGTTCCGGCGAAACCGGCTCATCATCAGACAAGCCAACGAGAGCGGCGCAGAAAGACATCTCGACCAAACCCTTAAGCGAGGAAAAAGCTGCTCCACAACCGCCGAACGAGTCTAAGGACAGCTCAGAAGACAAACCGGTGGTGCCCAAGAGCGCCCCATAACCCTTCGAACCACCTGCCGGAAGAAAACATCTGCAAATTAATTCGGTGACGGTTGAATCCGATCGAGTTGTTGATGAACGAACTGATAGCTGCGCAGGAAGGCGCACTCCTATGCGTTGAGTAAGAAATTTGACCGCTCAAATCTCTCGCCTGATGAAGCATCCTGGTTAATCTTCTTAATAGTAGACTTTATCGGAAATAACTGAGTTACAGATAAAACAACCCGGATTTTACACATAGCACACCTATTGCCGATAAAGTCTGTTAAAGAAACCCACGTTTTGCACGCCGAAAACAGTCAGTCAGATGCGAAAAACCTGATGTCTTGGTTGGTGATCTCCGGATTATTGAGAAGACACGTAAAAAACCTCTGCCGGGCTCAAAACTTATTGACCCTGGCACCGACCATCGCTACAACAATCAGCATCAATGCTCCTCCAGCGTCGATACCGGTTACTATATCGTCGGGCTCGTAGGCAATCGCAATGATCACTTTGACGATGAACAGGATAACGGACGCGATCATCGACATGACCAACATATCATCAATGATTTTGTCACCTACCCGTCGCAGCATCCACGATCCTTGCCAGACAGTCAACCCCCAGGCAATTATCCAAAAGGCCCATTGGAAGATCTCATGTCCTGCCACAGTACCCGTGTGATCATCACCAAAAGCCAATGTCAATGCAGGGGGGATGACGAATCCCAACACCGTGGGGACACCAACGACAATTCCTGTCACTCTGAAAATTGCCGGCCAATCAAAACGAGGCTCATCCGCCATGAGTCACTTCTCCTTTTCGATATGTTCAGGTAGTATTTTCATCCAATGGAGCATTTGCCTCACCGGCAATTGCTCGTACCGTCTCGATTGTGATGCCTCCCAGATTGGGCTGCCGAACATTCATCAGCATTAAATAGGTGTTCAGCTGAGACCGATGATGGATCTCGTGTTCGAGCATAGCAAGTAGAAATCTCCATGCTGTTGTCGGAATATTGTCATCCGGCCGGCTACACTTTGCTTTTAAGATAGAGTTAGGCAGCGGACGCAACAGATCAAGCGCTTCTTCTGTTTTATGATGAAAGTAAGATAATGCCTCATTCCAGGTGGTAGCCGAGATCTCGTATTCATCGACTTCCCATATGCCAATGGCAATTGCCCCGGCGTACATAAGATGCCCGGCTGCGATCCGGCAGATGATCTCGGCAGGAGAAAGCTCACCCGGCCAGGGACGCCATTGTGTTTTTTCTAAAGGAACAGCATCGACCACCCACTGCGTTCGTCGCCGTTGGCCATGAAAACTTTTGATGAACTCTTCAATGTCTGTGATCATTGTCTCACTACCTCGCTGGGCACGGTGGATCCCAAATCGACCCGGCTTAGGACTACGCTGGTGAGACGCGGGCTGTCCGGATTCCCCATTTTTGGAGGTAATTATTCTGAATATACCACTCATACGTATCACGTACACTCTCTTCAAAGGGCCTGTTTTTCAAGCCTAGTTCGTTGACGGCCTTTTGGTTGTTGTAATAGAGGTGTTTATGGCTGAGAAGCACACGTCCACAGTCAGCCGGCAGGTTGAGTCCTAATCGGTGTGCCGACCATATCAAACCTGCCTTTAACACGAGCGCCCAGCCCGGCACTTCAACGATCTCCGCGGAGACGCCAAGAGCCCGGCTGACATGTTGTACAACCTCAACATGCGTCATATTGTGGCCGGTCAGCAGATATCGCTCTCCCGGCTTGCCTCTTTTTGCCGCGGTGATGTGGGCATCGACACAGTCGCGTACATCGATCAAATTCAGCCCACCGCAGGGAACGAATAGTCTGGGTGATGGCGACTTGAGCACCTGAACCACAATCTCTCCTGTGTTGAACTTGAGATCGCGTGGCCCTATTGCCGTCGAAGGCAAGACACTCACTACTTCCAAACCATGCCGGACAAACTCTGTCATCATCTGATCGACCAGATATTTGCTGTAGCCATAAGGAAAAAGATGGGGCTTAAGGTTGAATCGATCGCCTTCATCGAGAAGAGGCCTTCCTTCTCTGGGTATACCCAAAGAGGTCGATGAACCAGTAATGACCACCCGTTTGACACCCGCCTGCCGCGCTGCCTGCAAGACGTTTCTGGTCCCTTCGACGTTAACCCGGTGGACTGTTTCGGCTGGAAACTGCCAATAGTTTGCAATTGCTGCTACGTGAAAAACCCAATCGATGCCTTTCATAACTAATGGCAGCGATTCGGGGAATAGGATGTTTCCTGTTACAAAGGAAATGTCCAACCCCTGGGCAGCATCACCAGGCGAGTTCGATCTGCGCAGTCCCACAACATCCACACCATGCTCTATAAGCGCGGCGGACAGATTAGAGCCTATAAATCCTGTACTGCCGGTGACGAGTACTCGAGTCATGTCGAAGTTTTGAATACAGTCATTTCCATTTAACATCCTCAGACAAATTATACACCGACCCGGCTTTGTCTGCCGGGACATACTCGGTGATTTCCGCTGCGATGTGCTGGTGTCATATTTGTTTCTCTTGGACGTATTTACTTTGTACCTTATTTTTCAGTTGCATCAAAATGCTGTCGCAAGAAGACAGCCTGGTCGCCATCAAATCAGACAAAAAAAATCGACGGTCAAAGCACCTTCAACTGATTTTCCAGGCAGCATCTTAACAATTGCGACTCTTTTTGGTGCTTGTGACGTTATGCATACGTAGATGAGACAGGTTTGCTTGATGTTTGGGCTGGCAAGAGAGTCGTACACATAGGCAACACAATCAGGGATGATTGAGGGTGAGGATGAACAGGGAAGACATAGCGAATAGATCGTCTGTCCGCTTGCTGGATCTTGATCATGATAAGCAGATCGAGAAAGGCTTCAAGTCGATCTTGGCAGCAATGGCTGCCGAAAAATCAGTGTTCAACATTCGTATAGGACAACTCATAGGCATGCTGGCAGTAATATCGTCAGTCGGAGTATGGTGGCTCAGCAGTCGAAACCACCCGTTCGATATCCAATCGCCAGTTCTTATGGTGGATGTTCCGATAGCTGAGGAGCCTGGCATGCCATCATCATTGGCTGTTTTGTCCGGCCAGGCATCGACGCCTTACCCCCAGCATAATGCCGATTGGACACCAGTGACGAAGACATTTGATGGAATCGAGATGGTGCTTGTACCGGCAGGGTGTTTTGTGATGGGCAGTGATAGTGGTAGCCATGATGAAAAGCCTGCCCACCAACAGTGCTTTGACGAGCCTTTCTGGATCGATCGCACTGAAGTGACCAACAAACAACATGGCGCATACGGCTACTGGCATGGTCCGGAACAACCACGAGAGAACATCTCCTGGCTTTTGGCGCAGACATTTTGTCAGTCTCGTGGCGGTCGCCTGCCCACAGAGGCTGAATGGGAGTATGCTGCCCGCGGGCCAGAAAACCTGGAATATCCTTGGGGTAACACCTTCGATGGGAACAAGGTTGTCTGGTATACATTTGAGACAGTAGCTGTTGCCGGCAAGCCTGAGGGAGCATCGTGGGTGGGCGCTTTGGACATGAGTGGTAGCGTCTGGGAATGGGTCAGCAGTGTTTATAAGCCTTATCCCTACAATTCGACAGACGGACGAGAGGTAGATGTTGTTGTCAACCGTTCTGATGAACGTGTGCTGCGGGGAGGATCATGGGAGATCACCGACGCAGATAACCTTCGGATGGCCAATCGATTCAAGGCTTATCCTGACGATTGGGGGTATGGGCTGATCGGATTCCGGTGCATGAAATCTTATTGAACAATCTTGCGCATAGGCGCTGTCTGTTTGCCTGACTTTCATCAGGCCAGCTACAATCCAGCCTATGCATAAACAGTATTTCTATCAAGCACTGAAGCCTGTTTTTCGTATAGCTGGGCCATGGCTGTTGAGAGGCATTATCCTGGCAGGCATCCTGCGGATATTGGCTCATCCACAACCCTATGTTATTGCGGGCCCACAACAGACTGTCGAGACCCGGCATTCGATTACCTGTGTCCACACTCGCCTGACCGATGAGGTCGAGGAGTGGAAGATCCAACGCAACCTTCAATTAGTAAGAGAGATGGGCGCTACGACCATCATTGAGTTTATGCCCTGGTTATACATCGAAGAAGAACAAGGCTATTACAACTGGGGGCGTTTCGATCCGGTGGTCAAACATGCCCGTACACAGGGTCTAACCATCATCACGCGGGTCGGGATGGTGCCTGCTTGGGCACAACCTGATGGCGGCAACCCGGATGCCAATCTCATGATGAACTATCTTGTTCCTGAACACTACGCTGATTTTGCGCGTTTTGTGGAGGAATTTACTCGCCACTACAAAGGTCAAATCGATCACATCATCATCTGGAACGAGCCCAATCTGACTTTTGAGTGGGGATACCAGCCGGTAGAGCCGGAAAATTACATCAATCTGCTCAAAGTCGCCACGTCGGCGGCGCGACGAGGCAATCCCGATGTGGTTGTGCTGGCTGGGGCTCTGGCTCCTACACTGGAGCCGGTCGGCAGCCAATATGGTATGAATGATCTTGACTATCTCTCCAGGCTTTATGCGCTTGGTTTCAAGGATTATTTTGACGTGCTGGCCGCGCACACCTATGGCCTCAAGTTCCCACCGGAGGAACCGCCAGCACCGGATGTGCTCAACTTCAGGCGCGTCGAGCTGCTTCGCCAGATTATGCTGGATAATGGGGATGGGGATAAGCCCATCATCATTACCGAATCAGGCTGGAACGATCACCCTCGCTGGACAAAGGCCGTCAGTCCCGGCCAACGGATCACCTATACCATCGAGGGTTTCGAGTATGCTGAGGACAACTGGCCCTGGATCGACAATCTATGTGTGTGGGCTTTTCGATATCCCAGGCCGGTCAACAGCTATCCGGATTACTTCACGCTGGTCACGCCCGACTTTGCCGTTAAGCCGATCTATTATGAGCTGCAATCCTGGGCGCGCGGATGGGATTGACCCGGTAAAGGATAAGGCAGAAGATATCCTCACTAAACCAAAACGGCCAACCTCAGATCATTTCCTGTGCTTCGGATCGCAATCTGTGGCGCTCAATCATAGCCCTGGCATGTCAGGAAAAAGATCATGGTCTTTTTTGCAAGAGGGCAAGAAGTGTTTCTATAGCTGTTTGAACGTTAAGCTTAAAATGACACTGATGCTCATCAAATCTGCATCCGGCTGAAACGAAACCCATAGATCGGGGTCACTTGATTCCCCCTGTTCAAACATGGCAATGTTCCTCCGGACTGTTCCGGAAACAGCGGCTCGCAAGCAGTTTTCATAGCGCGATCTTGCAGCCACGCCATCTGTCGCGCAAGATTGTTGGCGCGATCCGACCACAACAGTGCGCTGTCCACATCGTTGCATGCTAAGGCAGCCTTATATGCGCGCCTGGCTGCGTCGTATTCAGCAACAAGCTCGGCCTCCGAGGCTAGTAATGGCTGCTGTCGATGTGCCTTCTGGGCCCGGGCAAGATTATCAAGGATAGACATCTACCTTCTCACTTTCCTGGTGGGTGTATTCTATCATCAGTATAAACACGGAGTGTGCTTCTGATGTGATTTTTGTGTAACGTGTCTGTTGCATCGGGTTACCATCTTGTCACACATCACCGCTGCATAAACGCCAATGTAAGCGAAAAACTTCTTGAAGTCTTTCAAAAATTTCTTGAATGCCGGCAGAAATGGGATTTTGGCTAACCCGTCTACCAAATACATAACGTAAAAGAGCATCGAAAAGAGTCGCAAAGCATGAAAAATACATATCGTAGTAACGATGGTCGATGCTTTTCTGTTCCCGTAAAACCCAGTTGACAGACAGCCCGGTGGCTTTTATACTGCCAGGAGAATGATTTGGGATATCTGGGGACTTCTATGGATACACTCTCTCATGAGTGGCTGGATTACCAGGCCGATCACATCGAGGCGCTTCTTGCCTCCCACAAGATCGAGGCGGTGGTCACCGATGTACAGATTTCGCCGCGCTGGGTGCGCTTTGCGCTCCAGTTGGGGTTGGGGGTCAAGATTACCGCCGTCCAAAACCTGACCGAGGAGATCGCCCTGGCGCTGGCTGCTCCCAGCGTGCGCATCACCCGTGCCGGCGGCGTTTTAGCGATCGAGGTTGGGCTAAGCAGCCCGCAGCCGATCTATCTCCTGGCCCTGGCACGCGACATCCCGGTTTTGCCGCCGGTGACGGCCGTCTTGGGGCTCAATCTTGAAGGCGAGACCTACACCTTACCACTGATGGCTCCTGAGGTGACACATGTCTTGATCGCGGGGACAACGGGCTGCGGCAAGACTGAATTGCTCCGCACCTTGCTCCTTTCACTGGCGCTCTATAATCGGCAGGCTCATCTCCAGATCGCCCTGATCGATCCCAAGAAGCGTGGCTTTGCCCCTCTGGAAGGGTTGCCTCACCTGGTAGCGCCCATCGCTACGACACCTGACGATGCTCGAAGTCTGCTTGATTACCTGGTTGGCGAGATGGAACGCCGTGACCGGGAAAATGCACCGGCAACACCGCGGGTTATCATTGCGGTCGATGAGGTGGGCGATCTCCTATCGATCAGCGACAAAGAGGTCGAGCGATCTCTGGTGCGTCTTGCGCAGCGTGGTCGCGAGGCCGGTTTCCATATCGTTTGCAGCACGCAGCGGCCCTCGGCAGAAGCAGTGCCCAGCGCTCTAAAGGCCAATTTGCCGGCGCGGTTGGTCGGCAAAGTCGCCAGCGGTCAGGAAGCACTCACCGCAACCGGTATCGCCGGTACCAATGCCGAGACATTGACGGGCAGCGGCGATTTCGTGGCCGTGATTGGCGGGCAGCTGACCCGGTTTCAGGCAGCCTATACAGGCTCGCTAGACATCCGTTACATCCAACGACAATTGGAAATGCCTGCATCAAGCAACGAACACGATCGATCGATACCACTCCCTGAGATCGGTGAGGACTACTCCGCAATCTACGATGAACAGGGCGACAGTGGGCAAGACAGCCAGGCGTAAGATAGGGGCATCCTAGGGACGGGTTCCAGACCCGCCCGATTGACGGGGCCGAGTCTGTTTGCCGACAGCGTTATTTCAAGGAAAGGCTTATGAATAAGCATGTTATTGTCCTGATAGGGGTGTCGATATTTGCCATTACGTTGGCAGTCGTGATCGGTAGCCGCCTGACGGGCCAGGTACTGGTGATCGCTCTGGGGATTGCTCTGGGCATTGTGATAGGGATTCCGGTAGGGGCTTTAACCATGGTGGTTGGCCTGAGATCAAGAAGCCAGTCGACCGGGGTGGAGAGCGGCGCCACAACCATTGTCCTGACCGATCAGCAGACCGATCTACTCATCAGAGCCCTGGAACGGCCACAGACATCACCTGATTCCTTCACGTTGCCGCCGCGCCAGGATCGATCCTTTAGCGTAGTAGGCGGTGCCGATCTGTCTGACACCTTTGATGACGCACAGTGAGCATGGTGCCGTCCCGCCAGCAACAATCCAACTCCCGCTTCTATATTCATCATTCGGTGTATTATTATGCGATCAACTACTCGGTATCTGGTGATTACCGGCCTCATTGGCCTGCTCCTGTTGGCAAGCACGACTCTATTTGTGAAAGGCGTGGTGGAAAAACAAAAGGATGAGACCTGGAGCCGTTTACAGCAGACAGGCATTCTGCGAGTAGGAACTGATGCCTCC
Organism: Anaerolineae bacterium; assembly: GCA_016928235.1. GTDB lineage: Bacteria > Chloroflexota > Anaerolineae > Aggregatilineales > UBA3940 > JAFGMS01. The sequence continues at coordinate 33,930 of JAFGLD010000364.1, forward strand.
TATCCCCCTTTCGAAACACTGGATGGTGAAGGGAACATCGTTGGTCTTGATGCCGATCTGGCTTATGCAATTGGGGAGCAGTTGGGCCTCCAGACTGTACTCGTCAACATCACCTACGACGGATTATCCGATGCTCTGATCAGCGGCCAGGTAGATGTGCTGATATCAGCCTTAGTTCCACCACCTCAACTGGAGGGGAAGGCCCGATTTAGTATGCCTTACTTCAATGCGGGCGATGTATTGGTGCTTCCCAGCCACTCATCAATCGAGACAATGGATGACCTGGCAGGCCATGCGCTGGCCGTCGAATATGGCTCGAATGGCGATGTCGAAGCACGGAAATGGGAGCGGCGGCTATCCGGCATGACGATACGGCGTTATCCCACAGCCGATGCCGCAATTGAGGCCGTCTTGAGCGGAGAGGTTGACGCGGCGCTGACCGATGGAATCGCGGCACAACTGGCTGTCAGCAAACACAGCGAACTGGCTCTAGGCTCTTACATCACGGAGGCTCTCTTCGTTGTCGTCCTTCCCAAAGACAGCCCCACTCTGGAAAAGGAAGTCAACAGCATTCTCGATGAAATGCTGCGGGATGGCACAATCGGGCGATTGATCCGGAGGTGGTTTGGCCCATAAGGATCATTTCCCTGGTCGGAAACAGATCATAAAACCGCCCTTGGATGTCGCGAGCCTGAGTTGTTGTCAGTCCAGAACTATTTCCAACCAGGTTGTACGGCCATTCTCGATGTACACCTCGGCACTGTAGCCCCGTCCTGATGAGCGTGTCGTAACCGTATACCATCCCTCCGGCAAGTCGCCCAAAGTGAAATTTTCCTTCCACTGCTCATCAGAGATATTCTCATCCCCGGCATACGACCAGGTATAACGGGTCATATCGACCCCATGTACCGTTAAAGCAACCTCTCGCAGATAGGCGCCGCTGCTGTTGATAACCTTACCGGCCAGCGTCCCATAGCCATTGTAGGGTTTGATCCATAAATCGGGATTGCGTGTAGCGGTGAAGTAGACCATCGGATCGCCGACCCGTACTTCAAAGTGCAGGTGCGGTCCCATGGCAATGCCACTGGCGCCAACCACCCCAATGACATCACGCGCGGCCACCGTCTGGCCAATCTGAACCCCGATCTCGCCCAGGTGGCCATAGAGAGCATACACCGGTTGACCGTTATGCGTAAAATCGGTCATCTGAAGCACGATCAGGTTGCCGTAAAAGTTGGTCTGCGGTCCATAGACAACGCTCTCGTCGGTCCCCGCATAGTGCACTGTTGCATTCCCGACCGCGCTCACGGGTGTCCCCCGATCATTAATGAAATCCATACCGGTATGAGGACGATATTGCCCTCCGGATGTCGTTCCATAGGCATACGTACGGTCGGCATAGTCTGCCCATCCATTCGGGATGGGACGCCAGAGCTGGTAGTGATCAGCGGGTAGGCTGGGATCGGGCGTAGGGGGTGGGCTGGTGTTGGTAGGTGGCCCAATCGTCGGTGTTATGGCAACCTCAGTCTCGACGGTTTCAGTCTCCGGCAACACAACGGGTGTTGATGGGACGACGGTCGTTGGTTCAGACTGCGTCAGTTCAATGTCCGGCGTACCGATCGAAGGTTGTTCTACCGGTTCAGCACCCGGCGTCTTGGTCGGCGTAGCCGGGTATGTCGAAGGCGCGCATCCCCCAACCAGGAGGGCCAACATGAGTAAGATCAAAAGAGTACATTTACGCATGATGCTACATTATTTCCATTCGTTCCTGGACAGCGTCCATAATTTCAGAAGCCAGGTTTCTTCCTTTCCGGCGTATCTCGATAATCTCATCAGTCATCACGGTGACAATATCTTTGTCTTTCACGTTCCGCAAGTTGGATAGGATGCTAATGGCAGCTCCTTCGATGGCGGCCAGGGCCATCTGGCACCCGGTGGCCGCGTCGGCAACTGCATTGATATTGCCGTACGTGGCAACAATGGCCAGCTGCTCCATTGTCTGAAGCGCCAGCCCGGCAGTCTGTAAAGGCACCTCCGATGCATTCCACAAACCGGCCTGGATGGCATCGGGCCGAGCTGGGTTTTCTGGGGGCAGGCGGTAAGCTGCAATTAAAGAACGGAATGCCGCGCCATCTTCATCAACCGCCTGAGCCAGAATTGCCCGTAAGCTGTCTGCCGTCTCGGTGACGGCTCGCATGGCAGTATCCATGTCTGCGTATTTGTCTTTGCCGATAGTGGCTCGCGCTACCATCGATGCCAGTGCTGCTGCCAGTGCTCCGGCCAGCGCGGCAACCGCGCCACCGCCGGGTGTCGGCTCACCACTGGCAACCTGATCGATAAAAGCTTCTGGCCTAACGTCGACTGTTTCGATTTCCCGGAGACGCCGTTCCAGGATCTGCTCTTCTTTGAATAAGTCGAGCTGGAGATACCATCGAGCCGCGTCAAGCAGAGCCTGTTCGGGTATCAATCCGATCAACTCGCTGTAGGCGATCCGGCAGCCGCGTCGGGCGGCTTCGATTCTCACCAGCTCCTGAACGCGGTGGATCGGCGTGCACGTGTAATCAGTCAGGTTCATCGAAACCTGAGCGCGGTTGTCGACCATCAAACCAAGCGCCTTGACAAAGCGAAGACCGCCGCTTGAGTGGCGCACGGCCTTGGCGATCTGATCGGCTGCTTCAATGTCATCTGTGTTCAAGAAGATGTTATAGGCGATGAGTGGCGTGCGAGCCCCAATGACAGTAGCTCCGGCGGTGCCCAACTCACAAGGGCCGAAGTCTGGAGCACGATCCGGATCGGACCGGATAGCCTCTCGCAGCTCCTCATACCCACCCCGGCGAATGTTCTCCAGATTCTGACGTTCCGGGCGTGTGGCAGCCTGCTCATACAGGTAAACCGGTATCTCCAGATCTCTGGCGACCCGCTCACCCAGCCGCCGGGCGATCTCAACACAGTCGGCCATCCGAACGCCGCGGATCGGGATAAAGGGCACCACATCTGTGGCCCCGATGCGCGGATGCTGCCCGGTATGTTGAGTCAAGTCGATCATTCCGGCAGCCGTTTCGATGGCCGCAAAAGCCGCCGCTTCGACGGCTTCCGGCGCGCCGACAAACGTCAGCACCGAGCGATTGTGATCGAGATCGGAGCTATGGTCGAGCACGATAACGCCGCGAGAACCACGCACAACATCGACAATCGCCCGGATGATCTCTGGGCGTCGCCCCTCACTGAAATTGGGCACACATTCGATCAGCGGCTGCAAAAAAGCATCCTCCAGAACACAATAGGCCGGGCGGATTATAGCGCGGAGGGGAAGGTGTCCCAAATCGCGTGGGAAGAATCGTTCGACCAATGTGACTCTTGCGTTTGCCAATCAGCCTGTTGTAGACTACCCATATGAGACCCAGTCTGCACTTCTCAACGAGGTCGCAATGAACGAACAACAACAGGCTCGCGCTATTATCTACGGTCTGGCGCTCGGTGACGCGCTGGGATGGCCAATCGAGTTCCTTTCTGTGAAAAAGGTTAACATCATTTATGGACCTGATGGCATCAAGTCGCCCCCTGACCCTGCCCAGGTCAGCGATGAAACTCAGACATCGCTGGCCATTGCCGAGGCACTGATCGAAGCCGGAGAAGCTGATATCGAAACCATCATGGCGGCGGTCACACGTCACCTGATCGCCTGGAGCAACTCACCGGAGAACGATCGTGCCCCAGGACATACAGTCACAGAAGCCATTCGCACACTTGAAGCCGGCGTTCATTGGCGCGATTCAGGGGGACAGGGCAAGGGCAACGGTTCCGCCATCCGGGTGGCTCCGATTGGCTTTCTCTACCAGCACGATCCTGATAAACTGCGTGAGGTTGCCCATGCAACCGGAATTGCCACTCACCAAAATACGGCATCCGATGCAGCGGCTATCGCGGCTGCCTATCTGGTCAAACTGGCCCTCGACGGCATCCCCCCCGATGACTATATCGAGCATACTCTTGCCTTCACCCAGGGTCTGTCATCTGAGTTCGACGAGGCTATGCAGCGTGTTGGGCATGTCATTGAATGGACCGATGAGCTGGGCGCGATCACACACATCGGCAGCGGCTGGTATGGAGAAGAGGCCGTCGCGATGGCGGCATACTGTGCCATCCGACACTGTGATAACTTCTCACGGGCCGTCCGGCGCGCAGTCAACATCCCCGGCGATTCCGATTCGGTGGGCTGTATCACTGGTGGAATCGTCGCGGCCCAGCTCGGCCTGGCGGCTATTCCGCCGGACTGGATTGCACTGCTGGAAAACCTGGACTATCTAACCAATGTGGCTAATCGGTTGGCAGCCAAGAAAGAGCAGTTGTATTAGGTTCTGTTGACAGTTGCGCCCAAAACCCGCACCCTAAATGTCAGCGGAACCCGGGAAACATCTCAAGCAGAGTTTTGAGTAGTACTCTCAGCCTATTTTGTGTGTTCGGGGTTTGGGCTACTATGTGATTAGCTTTGAGTTGTGTGTATCATCATGTAACCTGATCTTGTCACTTTCTTCTGTGTTGGTGAATCCCAGCACTCTGCACAAATTGTATAGAGTGATATCTCTCTGGCCTCATATGCTATCTCTCCTCACAGCAGACCAAACATTTGAGCACCGCGCAACGCCTGGCGCCAGAAAATGACAAGAGTTTCGTCTTTAGAAAGATCAAGCTTTAAGGTTGGTGTCTGTGGAAGTAAATCGTCCGGTTCAAGTCGTTAGCCCTGCGCCACGGGACATCTGGAACGCCATAGTTGGGGCAAGCTCCGAGGTGTGGTTGTCCCAGACTCCTGCCTGGCTGGATTGTGTTTGTGCTGTTGGTGGGTATGAAGATGCGAGCTGCCTCTATGAGATGTCAGGCAATCGATATCTGGTGCTGCCGATGGCACGTCGACACGTGCCGGTATCCGGCCAGCTAATCGTCGAATCGATGCCACATGGATGGGGTATTGGCGGCCCACTGGCTGCCGATCCTATCAGCGTTGATGATGTGGCTTTAGTCTGGGGAGATCTTATCAATCGAGCTGCTCTTTATGCATCCATTCGACCCAGTCCTTTGTGTTCAGATATATGGGCCAGCACATGTCCCCCCCAAGTTAGGGCTGCCACCAACTCGACGCACATACTGGACCTAAGCGGAGGGGTTGATCATGTCTGGGAGCATCGGTTCAAGTCAACAACGCGCACGAAGATTCGCAAGGCTGAACACATGGGGCTCCGGATTGAATGTGACTCATCGACGCGACTAGTACCGGTTTTTTACGATCTCTATCTTCAATGGGTCGAACGCCGGGCACGAGAGCAAGGAATCCCGCTTTGGCTGGCTCGATGGCGCGGTAAGCGATGGGATCCATACAACAGAATTCACTCTATCGTTGAACATATGGGTGATGCCTGTCGTGTCTGGGTTGCCTGGTGTGATGATCGCCCTGCAGCTGCTATCATTACGCTGTTCTACAAAGATAAGGCTCTTTTCTGGCGTGGAACTTCCGATAAAGAGTTGGCAACCGGTACGCGGGCCAACGATTTCCTGCAATGGTTAGCTATTCAGGAAGCTTGCCGTGCAGGTTGCCGACATTACGGTATGGGTGAGTCGGGAGGTGTTGCCTCGCTGATGCGCTACAAAAGTGGCTTTGGAGCGGTTCTGTATCCTTACATCGATTACAACCTGGGGTGGTTTCCAACCACCGAGGTGTCTACTTGTTTTCAGAGCGCGCTATCGGTTCTCAAGGA
>JAFGLD010000365.1 GCA_016928235.1 Anaerolineae bacterium
GAGAAGCCCTCTTGACATCCCTGTTAGAACCGTGATAAGATGCAGTCGAAGCGTTTCGACTAAGCGTTTCGACTAAGCGTTTCGACTAAGCGTTTCGATGAATTTCCGCAGGAGGTATTCATCAGTCCTGGAATTCTGCCATTGTCATTGATGACCCACAGCTAAAACAACCTTTGTTTTCGCCCAATCCATAGGAGGTGTCAGATGCGAAAGTTCGCAACATTCAGTATGCTTGTCCTGCTTTGCCTGCTGCTGGCATCATGCGGCACTCCAGCCGCAACATCTACGCCGGAGCAGGAGCAGGAGCCGGAAGCGACAACAGAGCCTGCGGCTTCCGAGACTGAAGGCCCTGCTCCTACAGCTGCTCCCCAAGCCGGGTACAAGGAATCCCCCATGCTTGCAGAGCGCGTTGCCGCAGGCGATTTACCCCCCGTCGAGGAACGTCTACCGGAAAACCCGCGCATCATTGAGCTTCCGGGATCGAGCATCGGCACCTATGGTGGCGATTTCCGCGACCCATTCAAGGGAGATGAGTACTGGTCCGCTCAGATGGTCTTCATGATCGCCTGGCGCGGCCTGGTCGGTTGGAACCAAACCTACGATGGCTGGGTCCCCAACATCGCCGAATCGGTCGATGTCAACGATGACGCCACCGTCTATACCTTCCATCTGCGCAAAGGTCTCAAGTGGTCCGACGGTCAACCTTTCACCTCCGACGATGTACTGTTCTATGTGAACGATATGATGGGCAATGCCGAGTATAATGGGGGCACCATCCCGACCAGCGTTTTAACTCCGGATGGCAAAACCCCTGCCCAGGGGACCAAGATCGATGATGAGACGTTTACGATTGAGTTCAATATCCCCTACGGGATGTTCCTGCTCAAGATGTGCACGTTTGACGGTTGGGGATTCGTCACCGCGCCCAAGCACTACCTCGAGCAGTACCATAAGGACTACAATACCGCCGAGAACATCGAAAAGCTGATCGCCGATTCCGATATCGAGGGCGCAACCGACTGGGTTACGTTGTTGGCTTCACATTCGGCAGTGGGGACCGGCGGCGACCCATCGATCATCAGCCGCGACCTGGACTATCCGACGATGTTCCCCTGGGTGTACACACAGGAGATGGGCTCAGGCACGCAGTTCATCGCCGAACGCAACCCCTATTATTACTGGGTAGATAAAGAAGGCAATCAGCTTCCATATTTTGACCGCATCGTTGGGACGCAGTACCAGGATGATGAAACCATGCTGGTCGATGCTCTGGCCGGAAAATTCGACACGGTTGCCAACACCACCGATGCTCAGAAGGCCACATTCGCTCAGAACGAAGCGACCTCAGGTTTGACGCTGTATCCCACCAAGAATGAGGGCGGCGGGTCGATCAGCATCCTCTTCAACCAGACTCATCCCGTGATGGGTGAAATCTTCAGCCAGAAAGATTTCCGGATCGGGATGTCGCATGCCATCGACCGCCAGGAGATGATCGACAGTCTCTATTTTGGCCAGGGTGAGCCGCGTCAGATTTCACCGGTTGAGAGTTCACCGCTCTACAATGAGCAGCTGACTACCCAGTACCTCGAGTACGACGTTGACACAGCCAATGAATATCTCGACAAGGTCCTGCCCGACAAAGATGCCGAGGGCTTCCGTCTTGACCCGGCGACCGGTAAGAAGCTGACCGTTGTGTTCAGTATCCAGGACAATGACTACGGCCTGCGATTCGCTGATGCAGCGACGCTGCTCCAGAAGTATTTCGCCGCTGTTGGCGTCGACATCGTGATCGACATCATCACCAACGATGAACTCAAGATGCGCGGCAACGACAATGAGATTGAAGCCACTATCTTCACCGGCGAGGGCGGCGTGGGCATTACCGCTATCCTGGATCCGCGTTACTATGTTCCCAACCAGGGGCAGTCGTATTGGGGCGATGGATGGCAATTGTATTACCTGCAGCCTACCAATGACGCTGCTGTGGAGCCACCCGACGAAATAAAGGCACAGGTCGATCTCTACAACCAGGTCCTCCAGGCACCGACTGATGAGCAGCGGCTCGACCTGATGAAGCAGGTCATTCAGAACGCCGCCGACGGGTTCTGGGTGATCGGCGTCTCGAGTGCTAATGACAGCTATCATCCGGTGAGCGCCAGGATCGGCAACGTCATGGAAGACTGGGTGTGGGGCTGGAATCCGGGCGGGTATGCGATTGCCCTGCCGGAGCAGTGGTATTTCAAAGAATAAGGCAATCGACGGAAAGAATTGTCGCTAACGAATAGATAGATTGGGGGCGGGATGGTTAATCCCGCCCTCCTCTATAGAGGTCAGTCTTATGTTAACCTATATTTTGCGACGGTTGCTGTATATGATCCCCGTCATGTTTATCATCTCGATTCTGGTCTTCCTTACCATTCAGCTGCCTCCCGGCGACCCCATTACCAAGATGATAGAAAACCAGCGACTGCAGCAGGGACGTGTCTTTTCGGAGAAGGATATCGAGATGATGCAGGCCCGTTTCGGGTATGGCGACCCGCTTCCTGTGCAGTACACCAAGTGGATCGGTAATATTGTACTGCGTGGCGACTTTGGCTACTCATTTTATAAGCGTGAAGAGGCCGGCAAAGTGATCGCCGATCTCATGCCGCTGACTATCGCCATATCTCTAGGAAGCTTCATTTTTACGTGGATCGTGGCGCTGCCCATCGGGGTCCTCTCTGCTGTCCGCCAGTATAGTATTGCCGATTATGTCTTCACCTTTATCGGCTTTATCGGCCTGGCAATCCCGAACTTTTTGCTGGCGCTGATTCTTCTGGTACTCGGTCTGACCACGTTTCACACCTCTTTCACGGGGTTATTCTCGTCGGCGGAAATTCAGCAGGCTCCATGGAGCCTCGCCAAAGTCTGGGATTTACTCAAGCATGCCTGGGTCCCGATGGTCGTCATCGGGACCGGCGGCACGGCCGGCTTGATCCGTATTATGCGGGCGAACCTGCTCGATGAGCTTCACAAACCCTACGTCGAGACGGCCCGCGCAAAAGGACTCTCGGAGATGCGGCTGCTCGTCAAATATCCCTTGCGGCATGCCATGAACCCCTTTGTGAGCGGCTTTGCCTACCTTTTGCCTTATCTGGTTGCAGGTGAGGCTATTGTCGCGATTGTCATGAACCTGCCAACGGAAGGCCCGACCTTGCTCAATTCGCTGCTGAACCTGGATGTGTACTTAGGCGGTGGTATCCTGTTACTGATCAGTTTCATGACTCTGATTTCAACGCTCCTGTCCGATATTCTGCTGGCCTGGCTCGACCCCCGCATCCGGTATGGCAATTAGGAGTGCTCATGACAACTGAAGCGAAAAATGAGGCACAAGATATCTCAGAAGAGGGTGGCGTCGACCTTGCTGCCGAAATTCCCGTAATGGGTGAAGCCGCCGAACGGTTCGCCATGGCCCCGCAGTGGCAGCTGATGTGGTGGAAGTTCCGCCGGCATCGGCTGGCGCTTGTGAGCCTGGTGGTCATCATTATCTTGTACACCGTGGCCATTTTTGCCGGTTTCTTTGCGCCCAAGAGCGCCGACCCCACGGAATTGCAGACACCGAGCTACACACCACCAGGTTATGCCCACCAGACAGAATATATTAACGCCCCGCCTATGCCCATTCACTGGATCGATAACGGAACCTTCGCGCCTTACGTCTATGCCTTCAAGAAGACCCGCGATCCGAAGACCCTTGTGGAGACTTTTGTGGCTACAGACACCAAGATTCGCCTGGGTTTCTTCGTGCCTGGAGACCGGTATACAGTGGGCTTCAGCAGTGTCCCGGTATGCCCGCCTGAATGGAGTGAGAACGCGATCTGTAAGCTCATTGACCCCGTCCTGGGGTTTGTCAAGACTCTCGCTTTCACCGCCGATATCCACCTCTTTGGTCCAATAAACCCAGAGGATCCGTTTTACCCCGCCGGAGCGGATGACGTGGGACGCGACGTGTTCAGCCGTTTGATCTACGCGTCACAGGTCTCCCTGTCGGTCGGACTGGTGGGTGTTTTCTTGAGTCTGTTATTGGGCATTTTCCTGGGCGGGTTATCGGGCTTGGTGGGCGGTTGGGTTGATAATCTGATCCAGCGCACCATCGAAGTTCTACGCGCCATCCCGGATATCCCGTTGTGGATGGCGCTGGCCATTGCGATGCCGCCCAGACTGGATCCAGTGTACGTTTATTTTGGCGTGACCATTATCCTGTCGCTGCTGCGGTGGACCGACCTGGCGCGCGTGGTGCGGGGCAAGTTCCTGTCTTTACGTGAAGACGATTTTGTGACCGCCGCCGAGCTGGATGGTGTACCGCGTGGACGCATCATTATGAGACACATGGTTCCTTCTTTCATGAGTCACATTATTGCCCAGATGACTTTGTCTATTCCAGGCATGATCCTGGGCGAATCGGCGCTAAGTTTCCTTGGAGTCGGACTGCGCCCCCCTGTTGTCAGCTGGGGCGTTATGCTCAACAAAGCTATCGATGTCGTGGTTGTCATTAATAAACCCTGGCTGCTGCTGCCCGGTCTGGCGATCTTTGTCACAATCCTGGCGTTCAATTTCTTGGGAGACGGTCTGCGCGACGCCGCCGATCCTTATCACGTGTAAGTGATAGATGACCCTGTTACGCGCGGTGCATGGGTACCAAACAAGGTAGAGCTATGGCGGATACACTCATTGATGTCAAAGACTTAAGAATACACTTCTTCACAGATGAAGGAGTCGTACGCGCCGTCGGCGGCGTAGACCTGGCAATTACACGCGGCAAGACCCTGGCGCTGGTGGGCGAAAGTGGTTGTGGCAAAAGCGTCGCTTGCCGTGCTCTTCTAAATATCGTGCATCGCCCCGGCAAGATCGTCTCCGGCGAGATCATCTTTCACCGCATGTTTCACCAGAGTTCAGGGAGTGGCTCGGATGCGTCGGTAGATATTGCTGAGCTCAACCCGAAGGGGCGCGAGATCCGCGATATCCGCGGGAAAGAAATAGCCATGATCTTCCAGGAGCCGATGACCTCATTCAGCTCGATGTATACCATCGGGAACCAGATCATGGAGAATATCCTGCTGCACACCAACCTCTCTAAGCAAGAGGCGCGCATTCTGACCATCGAGCTTTTGGACAAAGTGGGTATTCCCAAGCCCAGCCGGCTGATCGATGAGTATCCATTCCGTCTGTCGGGAGGTATGCGCCAGCGTGCGATGATCGCTATGGCGCTCTCTTGCAGCCCCACGTTGTTGATTGCCGATGAGCCGACCACAGCCCTCGACGTGACCACGCAGGCCAATATCCTGGATTTGATGCAGAATTTACAGAAACAATATGAGATGACCCTGCTGTTCATCACCCACGATCTGGGCGTTGTGGCAGAGATAGCCGATGAGGTAGCCGTGATGTACCTGGGCAAGATCATCGAAAAGAGCGATGTATTCACGTTATTCAACTCCCCAGCCCATCCTTATACCCAGGCGCTGCTGAAGTCAGTTCCCAAAATCGCGATGACGCGAGAAGCGCTGGACCCGATTAAAGGCATGGTGCCGAACCCTTACAGCCGACCGAGCGGCTGTCCTTTCCACCCACGCTGCCCTAAAGCTTTCGCCGCGTGCAAAACCATTGTGCCCAAGACAACAAGCCTGGGTCTTCATCACACCGTACAGTGTCTGCTGTATGAGGATGTGACCGAACGACAGGCAACGGAGGCTCTGTCATGACCAGTTCCGAGCACATCCCCCAGGCTGCGCGTCAAATGACCGATGATAGCTACCTGCTGGAAGTCAAGAACCTGAGAAAGCACTTTCCCATCACAGCGGGTATCCTCGCCCGCCTTAAAGGCTACACCAGGGCTGCGGATGATGTCAGCTTCTACATCCGCCAGGGCGAGACTCTGGGCCTGGTAGGCGAGAGCGGATGCGGGAAGACAACCGTCGGACGCTGCGTTGTGCGCGCATACAAGCCCACGGCCGGTGAGATTCTCTACCGCCGGGCCGATGGCTCGGTGGTGGACCTGGCTCAAATTCGTGGCAGAGAAGTGAGAACCTATCGCAAAGACATTCGTTTCATTTTTCAGGACCCGTATGCCGCGCTCAACCCACGTATGACTGTCTTCGACCTGATCAGCGAGGTGCTGGCCGTCAATCACATCGGGACGCGTGCTGAGAGGGTCGATCAGGTGGAGAGCCTCCTGAAGCGAGTGGGCATGCGGCCGGAGTATATGCGCCGCTATCCACATGCCTTCTCCGGCGGAGAGCGCCAGCGCATCAGCATAGCCCGAGCGCTCATCACCAACCCGCGCCTGGTGGTGTGCGACGAAGCCGTCTCAGCCCTCGATGTCTCCGTGCGGGTGCAGATCCTGAACCTGCTGGAAGAGCTTCAGGCCGACTTTGACCTTACCTACCTGTTCATCTCCCATGACTTGAGCGTGATCCGGCACATCTGTGACCGTGTCAACGTCATGTATGTTGGCAAGCTGGTCGAAACGGCCGAGGCGACCGAGCTGTACACGCAACCCAAGCATCCTTATGCCGAGGCGCTTATGTCGGCCGTGCCGGTTCATGATCCCGTGCTGCGTGACAGCCAGCACCGGATCCGGCTGGAAGGCGAAATCGCCGATCCTTCCAACCCACCCTCGGGCTGCTACTTCCACCCGCGCTGTCGATATGCGCAGCCGCGCTGCAGTACGGAAGAGCCCGCCCTGCATGATCTGGGCAATGGGCATTTCGCCGCCTGCCATTTCGCCGAGGAACTCAATCTACAGGGTGTCCGGATGGGTTAAGCAGATCGTTGAGACTGCGCTGTGCGCAGCCGGATCCCACACTACCTTCGGACGAAGCAAGCCCTGAAGAGCTAAGTTTCTCGCCGAGAAAAACTTTTTTCACGCCGAGAAACTTATTTTTCTCGGCGTGAAAAGAGGAACCGCCTGTTCCTTCAGAACTGTGGGTCTTTTTAAGTTGGTGGGTGCCGCATCTCAATCCTCGCGCCACAAGCATGCTGTCATTCCCGCGTAGGCGGGAATCCACTTTCCGCGCGCATGGATTCCCGCTTTCGCCGCCTGACGAGATTATTTCCGGGAAAATAGGCTCCTCCGCGAGTTTCGTAAATGGGGTTCTTTGCACAACGCCCCAAAACAGTCCAATTTTCGATAAGGCCCCGCCAGATATACGGAACGACTGTGTTGCATCTCTGTACCTGAAACTCACTCCTGCTCTCGTGCGCGAATGGAATCTATACAGGATTTCTGAGAATTTGGGCGCTTTTGGGGGGACGTGCAAAAAAGGCCAGAATGCAGCCTTTTGGAATGCATTTTCAGCACTGCGCGAATCTAGAGAGTAGCAAGGCATGAGGGCCGTACTGCGACAGGAAAGGTAGTCGCATATGCAACCAGATCATGTGACATTCTACGATAACGCTGAAGCCAAATATGATGAGGATGGACGCCGTTTTGTTGATCGAATCTACTGCTTTGGTTGGGCTGATTTCTCAGATGACGATTGGCATACTCTTGGAGAAGCCTATGAAAAGCTTCCGGGGTGGCTTGGGCATGCCAAGGAAGGCTATGTGAAGGGATGCCCTTGCTGGTACAGCTTGGATCGGTCTATTGGATCTCACCTTCACACATCAGTCGAGCCACCAGGAATCCAGCTTTGTGGTAACGTCACCGACAGCGAGCTGGACCAGTGGCATGAGCGTTTCCTTGAGTTGACGCGAATCCTGCCCCGGCTGGATATGGACGTTTGGAATTGCTGATAGAAATCCTCACCATGTCGAGCCTCATCACAGCCACCCTAGTTTCGGACCCATAAAGATGTTGTGCCACAAGCGCTGAGAGTTGCGTATGCCTGACACATCTACGACACTCATGACATAAGTTTAGGTAGTGGAGAGGTGTGAATGAAGAGATTCAACCGTGTTTCATTGATTGGTATTGTATCCATTGTATCAATTGGCATTGCCATTACGGTTTTTTGGAAGATATCCCAATCCCATCGATCTCCCCTGTATCTAACTTCAGATGAAGTCTTGTTGCGAGTTGGTAGGGGCTGGATTAGTGATAGTGCTGTATCACCTGACGATTCGGTCTTAGCTGTCACGACGAGTACAGGCATATATTTATATCAAACAGACACATTTGAGGCTCAACGCAGAATTGTGGGGGAAAGTCAGCCATAGCCGCATTCCACGAGGACTTGTAAACGGAAATTGTCAAAGTTACGAAAGC
>JAFGLD010000366.1 GCA_016928235.1 Anaerolineae bacterium
GCTTTCGTAACTTTGACAATTTCCGTTTACAAGTCCTCGTGGAATGCGGCTATGGCTGACTTTCCCCCACAATTCTGCGTTGAGCCTATGATTCGAGCCTTTGCCCACTATCTTTTACCGCAATGGCACATAACTTGCTATGCACACACAATCCGCCTGTCATTTCCGCTTTTGCGGGAATGACGGCGCGAGTAGGAGCTTCATGAGATCGGGCTGGAGCTTCATGAGGTCGAGCCGGAGCTTCATGATATCGAGCTGGGGCTTCATGAGATCGAGCCGGAGCTTCATGATATCGAGCCGGGGCTTCATGATATCGAGCCGGGGCTTCATGATATCGAGCCGGAGCTTCATGATATCGAGCCGGGGCTTCATGATATCGAGCCGGAGCTTCATGATATCGAGCCGGGGCTTCATGAGATCGAGCCGGGGCTTCATGAGATCGAGCCGGGGCTTCATGAGATCGAGCCAGAGCTTCTCGCTTGGTATGATCGTCTTTGGTGATCAGTTTTTAGACTCCAACGGCAAGTCTCCGGTGTTTCAGAGCGAGATGTTCCTGCGAGTTCTTGCGTGAATAGCACCTTATCAACGCTGTCATACACGGCAAAGACTTATCCGGGCAACGATACCTCGTATCAATGCCCCCCGACTGCTCCGGTTTGGCGAGGAGATGCCGGGATTGTGTGAGCTATGGGTTGATTCTGGCACGATCCTCTTTCAGAAAATCGATGATGACCCGGTTAACCTCCTCCGGATAGTCGCGCTGTGTCCAGTGCCCTGCGCCTTCGATGATATGCAGGTGAGCGTTCGGAATGCGCTCTGCCGCTTCCCTGGCGTACTTGACCGGTACGCCGATATCTGCCGTACCATGCACGATGAGGATTGGCGCCTTGATCTCTCCCAGACGCGGCATGTAACAGGTCTTCAATCCTCCAAAGCGCACCTCGTCCAACTGGAACTGCGCGAACGTCTTACCGGCGTTCGGGTCTTTGATCGCCTCCGTCACTTCGTCGAGAAGTGTCTCGGTCAACGAGGTAGGGTTGCAGATGATCGTCTTCATCGTTTCTCTGATTAACCGGCGAGAAGAGCGCATCATCGCATAGGTAAGGTTATTGATCAACGGCAGCTTGACGAACAGGGCACTAAAGAAGTGCGCAGGGGCTCGATCTTGCAGCCCGTATGACCCGATCAGTATGAACTTCTCGACCCGTTCCGGGTGCGTCAGCGTGAAGCCCAGCGCCGCGCCACCTCCCATCGAGATACCGGCCAGCGATGCTTTCTTCAGCCCCCAGGTGTCCAGCAAGCCGGTTGTCACCTCGATGAGTAGATCCTGTGTGAAGGGCTTTGGTGGCGGTGGGCTTTGCCCGTAACCCGGCCAGTCCGGCATGTAGACCTGGAACCCTGCCTCGACCAGCGCCGGGATGGTGTCTCTCCATGAGAGCATAGCCGAATCGATTCCCCCGCCGTGCAGCAGCACGACCGGCTTGCCCCTCTCCCCGCCAAAGCGATAGGTATGCACCTGATATCCTCCCGGCAGAGATAGCATTTCTTCTTGTCCTTCTTGCAGAGATGTCATTTTTCTCTCTCTCGTTTTTATTGCCTGGTGTTTGGCCGAAAACTCATCACTTCCCTACAAACTCCTCCATCGCGCCGATATACTCATCCTGCTTCAGGATCGACGTCAGGTGGCCGGAGCCGGAGAACAGCCGCACGGTCGCCTGTGGATACATCGACATGATGGCCCGGCGCATCGGCTCAGGCGTGGCCGGATCGTCATCGGCCATCATGAGCAGGACGCGGCCCGGCCAATCTTTGAGATCGCCTGGTGTGAAAGTGTAGCTCTCGGACACATCGATGGTTCGAGCCATCAGGCTAACAATCTGCGCCTTGGTCATGTGGAAATCGACGATCTCGGCGAAATGGGCATTTATGAGCGCCATCTCTGGAGCAGCGTTCCTGGTCATCAGCCGGCTCATCGTCCTCTTGAAGAACAGCCGCAAGAGCGGTTGGGGCATCAGCCTCAGCCAGCGCAGCGTTTTGGCGATCGCGCGGCCTGTCTCGGGATTGGGCAGCAGGGTGTGCGAGAGGATCAGACCTGCCGTCCGATCGGGGTGGCGTCGTACAAAGACCTGCGCGACCAATCCGCCGTATGATCCGCCCATCACATGAGCACGCTCGATGCCCTCCTGCTCCAGTAGACTGGTGAGGCCGTCGACCAGCTCCGCGTTGCTGTCGATGGCCGGGTAGTCGGGCGCGATGACCCGGTACTTTTGCCCCAGCCGCTCGATGGTCTGCCAGCTGATCTCGGCGATACAGGTCGCGCCCGAAAGGGCCAGTACGACCTGCTTGCCTGTTCCTGTGTCGATGTATCGCCATGATGTCCCATCGATGGTTGTTGTTTTGTATGGATACTTTTCCCTGAACTGCTGCAACTGCTCGACTAACTCGGCCGGAACATCCCGGTACAGCTTTGCGATCGTTGGATTGGTAGTGAGTTGAGTCATTCCTGTTCTCCTGTCTTCTACCAGATACCTGGCATCAGTCTATAGCGCACCTGCCGAGCATAATCGGCGTAACCAGGCAGATCTCGTTGAAGTATGCTATCTTCCTGCGCAGCGCGGAGCACAAAGGTAATCGACCACATTAAGCCGGGGATCAATGCCCACCACGATCCCAGTGACAGAGGAATGCCGATCCCCAACAGCACCATCCCCACGTACATAGGATGCCGTACGTAACGATAAGGTCCTCCCTTGATGACGTGATGACCGCGATCCTGCTGGACGCGGATCACCGCCGATGCATAGGTGTTGACAATGCCTACCCATATAGGCAAGGCCAAACCGGGAATAACCAGCAGCCAGCCCACGATCTTGATCGCTGTCGGCATGACTGACCAGCCGAACCGTCCTGCGTCCAGAGCGGCAACAACGATTATCATGGCGCATAGCGTGAATACGAACAGCAAAATAGCCTTCTCTAACCCTTGCGCGTTCTTTATGGCCGAGCCTCGTTCCTCGATCAGCTCCGGATCGCGGGTAATTCCCACAAGGGCACCGACAACCATGTAGGTCATCAATGCCCCAGCAAGCAGCCATCCCTCCACCCAATCCAGCCGCCCGGCAATAGTAACCAGTAGAGCGCCAAACGCCAGCCCGATCACGATCAATATGGCGGAGCGCCCAATTGCGGCAACTTTTGAGCTTCGTATTTCATGTTTCTGAATCTCCTTCACGGTATATTCCTTTCCGTTGGTCTCCATAACCGGGTAGTGTGTTGGTTTCGACAGTGTTTTGATCCTCCGCTGCCTTACCTCGCCTTGTTTACTCGGCAAGCGAAAGGAAGCTCCTATCTTGAACAGATGCAGCTTTGGATGAACGATCAGATTGGAAGAAGTGTGCCGTGTGAAATGGCTCTACGAGCCAACTGGTAAGTATGAGTCCATGGCTGGCCGCCTTTCTTTGTTTGATAGCCTCTCCCGTCCGGGTGCAGGATCACACTACCCAACCGCCAGCCTGTTGAAGAAGTCTAGCCGGGAGGTATGCCCACCCATAAACGGGGGAAGGGGCGTGTTTGACGCGCCGGATTCTGTTTGTAACTGGAAGGGTCATCCATTCTTTGAGCTTTCCTCATGCTCAGCCACTTGAGCAACCAAAATCATTATAACACTACTTCTCCAGATCAGATCCTCCCAATAGACTTGATCGGAAATAACAGAGTTGCACATATGCCACGCGCAGCGCGGCATGGTATGGTATGACTTTCCATGGGGCGCCGAGCACCCCTTTCCACATTCCTGCGCTCCGCGTAGGAACATGACAAGTCAGCCGGCGCGGATCATCGCCATACAAGGGTCTGTTATGCATCGTGCAGTGTTTCTGGCCTCTACCCTCGTCCCTCGCGTCTTCTCTTTGCCGCACAATTCTTACGCGGTTATTATGTCTTGTTTACGTTTTTCTGATGTTTGCCGGCTATCTTGTAGACAGTCCAGAAAAACAATAAGGAAGTGGAGGTAAAAGACCATGTCGAAATTAGTTGTTCGTACTGACCCTGTAGCCAATAACCTGAAGCTGCGAGATGCCATGGATCGGTTGATCAGCGATAGTTTTGTCCGGCCTTTCTGGCCCTTCGATTCATCCGTCGGAGCCTTCAGTCTGGATATGTATGAAACCAATGACGCAGTGGTGGTCAAGGCTGCCATCCCTGGTATCAAATCAGAAGACATCAATATTACCATCAGCGGAGAGCTGTTGACCATTCAGGGCGAGACCAGGCAGGAAGAGGAGACGAAGGAATCGACCTACTATATCCGTGAGCAGCAATACGGTACCTTCAGCCGCACCCTGAACCTGCCGACTGCAGTTGTTGCTGACAAGGCTGAGGCGGAATTCGAAAATGGCATCTTGAAGTTAACCCTCCCCAAAGCCGAGGAAGTCAAGCCGAAGGTAATCTCGGTCAAGGCAAAGAAGAAGTAAGTGGTAACGTGGTAACTGTCTGGACAAGACCCCGGTTTAGAAGAAACTGGGGTCTTGTTTTTATTTGATGTGCGCCTGCAGGTCGTAAATGATAAAATCCGCGTTCTCGTAGACTATTGGGAAGTCGTGCAGATGCGGTTTCTCAACCACCAGGTAGGAAGCATGATATTCCCGGGCGACATCGAGCAGAGCCTCTGACGATAAACCATAAAATGCCTCGGCTGTATAGATCGTCGTAGCAAAACGGTTGTAGTTGAAGTGCTCAATTGCCCCTGGCGCGACAGCTTCGAAACGTTCCATCCAGCCAGGCAGATAGTCAGGCTCAAAGGGCACTTCCTGAAGCTCAGGCAGCGTGGCAATGGTAGAGCGTTCTGAGAATACGCGCCAATCCGGAACATATTCGGAGAAGATGTGGGGTGGGGTGATAAAGTTGGTGTCGAGGGGTGTATGCTCTTTAGCCCACAACTGTGCATCGACCCAGGGAGTGCGCGGCCCGTAGATATAGAGACCCGGATGCCACATATCGCCTTTCCTGGTAAGCATCATTGTCGCGAACATGCCGGCGATCAGGAATGTTGCTACCGTTATTTGCGACCAACGCCATCGACCTATCCACTTGCGCGCGATCCAGATGATCCAGGTTAGTAAAGGGACAGGCACGACGATAAATGCGCCGATCTGGATGATTGTATCGTATTTGCTGAGACAGCCGTCTTGATGGCAGCGGGCCAGCACATGGGCAAAATAGAGATAAGCAAAGATCAGCAGATAGAAGGCTGCCCGCAGGATTTGCATCTGGATGATGATGGTGATCGGCAGCCAGTAGGTGGTAATGACCTGAACGACCAGGATAATCCCTATGGCATAGACGAAGTTTGTCATAACGCGATCGTGTGACGATGGGTTGGCGCGGCGGCCGGTCAAGAATAAGAGCAGCGTCCCAATACCCGACAACGTATCTACCAAAATATTCGGTTGATCGGAGATCATATAGTAGATCGAGCCTAGCATCCCTCGGGCAGGCACCACCAGAGCTTCAGGTCTCAGGCTGATGTCGATGCCGGTGTGGGCTGCTTTCCACTGGAGCACGGGAAAGGCACCTATTCCGAACAAGATCAGCCCTCCAAGGATGTTTTTCCAGCCGATCTCTCGCCGGCGTAGCACGCAGTCCAGCAGCAACATGGGCAAAACAAAGCTAACCGAGACAACGTGCAAATTGTACATCAGACCTAACAACAAAAATGCCGGCCAATAGCGACGGCGCATGTAAAAAACCATCGCAGTGAGCAAGAAGGGCAAGACAAAGGTGCGATTGAGCAGGCTGAACTCGAACACAATGAAACCAGGCAAGCTGATATGCGGGAAGATAAAGGCTACTGTGCTGATCAATGCGGCTAATGGATTATCGAAGAGGGTGATACTCAGCTCCCACAATGCCCAGAAGGTGAGGTAGGTTGCCAGGACGTGAGCCAGAAACATGGCAGGTTCCAGGATTCCAAGCCGCAAAAATGGCTGAAAGAACATCCAAAAGTATGAATAGTGAAAAAAACGCAGATCCAGGAAGGGGTCATCGGAATACAAGCCCGGATTGATGCTTTTCTTCAGATAGGGGATGTGGAATACCTGATCGAATGTGCCGAAATGATACCCAATGCCGATAACTGTGATCAGCGTGATGACGAAAAAAAAGCAATGGCGGTTTCGTGCTGAACTAGATAACTGTTTTGCGAAGGATTCGATCATAGTCTCTTTTCTCTGGCGGCAAATAATACCATGATGAGCAGAGTCTGCGCGATAACCAAAATATGGCTTTGGACGGAAAATAAACAGTAATTGCCGGCTTGATCGTATTAAGATATAGATGGACGGATCTGAGCATGATAGAGTGAGCTTGCTCTTCCAGCGGATAAACTACTCCAATTCTACGAAAGATGCGTAAAAGGGATATAATCTCTCTCTGGGAGAGCCTGGATGGACTTTATTGTTACATTGTTACAAAATTTCTGGCTCAGCCTTCAAAGCGGACAATTGTCAGAACAGGGTGTCTGGATCTACCTTGTCCTGGTTGTGATTGTGGCTGTGGAGGGACCTATTGCTACCTTGCTTGGGGCGGCTGCGGCATCAGCAGGCTATTTGCAGCTGAATGGCGTATTTGCTGCTGCGTTTGTTGGGAATCTGACTGCTGATTTATCCTGGTATACACTTGGTTACCTCGGCAAGATTGAATGGATACTGCGACTCGGAAAGCGTTTTGGTTTGAATCCCAAACTGTTGGAGCATGTCCAACAAGGGCTTGCCGACCATGCAACCAAGTTGCTGATAGTTGCTAAACTGACCGCTGCGTTTACAATTCCCATGCTGATCGCTGCCGGTCTGTCCCGGCTACCATTGAAACGATGGTTACCTGGTTACATGGTTGCTGAAGCTATTTGGACTGGTGGTCTGGTTGCTGTTGGCTTCTATGCTACTGAGGCCATTACTCAGGTTGAGCATGGGATCCAGGGCCTGAGCATTATTGCGGGTTTGGTGTTTATTATTGTTGGTATTTTGTTTCTACGACGGAAGCTTCGGAACCGGGAGTTGGACAGACTGTTGGAGCCCAAAAATCGCGCTTAGATCTTTGCCGGTTCTCACCCGTCATTGAGTCGGTGTCTGGTACGATGTGGTATTTGCGGACGATCCGGCTCCAGGTTCCGTTGTATTCATGTTGCAAATACTCTGGCAGAAAAGGAAGATTTCATCATTATGCGGATCTTAGTCGCTGGACAGACCTATGCGCCTGCATTGAATGGGCAGTCCGTTTTTATGACCAATTTGGCTGAGAGGTTAGCTGGTTTAGGTCATCAGGTGATGGTGATAGCCCCAGCGATAGGAGATCGAGGCGAGCAGTACAAGTGCAATGGCGTGATTGTACAAACTATTGGCTCAATCTATTTGAAGTTTCTTCACCCTAATGCCTATGTAGCCATGCCATTTAGCCCTCTGACGCAGAAGGTCTATAATGCGTTCCAACCGGAAGTCGTTCACGTCCACGATCACTATCCCATTAGTCAGGATATCATCCGAGCTGCTCGTCGTCATCGCATCAGGGTAATAGGAACGAACCACTTTATGCCGCAGAATCTGGTGCCCTATATGCCGCTGGGCAAAGCTTTAAAGCCCTGGTATGAGAAGGTGATGTGGCGGTGGATGTTGATGACATACAACCGCCTGGATGTCGTGACCGGACCATCGCGTACTGCTGTGACAATGATGCACAGCAAGGGTCTTGATACACCTGCATATCCTATTTCATGTGGTGTCAATCTTCATCGTTTCCATCCATTGTTGGTGGACGGTGAAACGGTTCGGCGACAACTGTTTGAGCGTTACCGGCTTGATCCACAAAAAAAGACCTTCATGTTTGTTGGACGGGTAGATGACGAAAAGCGAATCGATCTGCTTCTTCGGGCCGTCCGTCTTCTTGATCGCAATGATATCCAGCTGGTTGTTGCAGGAAAAGGAGCTGCTTTCCCCGGCTTGCAGCTATTGACCAGGGAGTTAGACCTGGAAGACAAGGTGCATTTTACCGGGTTTATCTCATACGATGATTTGCCTGCTATGCTGAACAGTATTGACATTTTTGTGATGCCCAGCGAGGCCGAGTTGCTCAGCATTGCTTCACTCGAAGCGATGGCTTGTGCTCGCCCTGTCTTGCTGGCTCGTGCACAGGCGCTGCCTGAATTGGTGGATCAAGGGAGCAATGGCTATCTATTTGAGCCCGGAAATGTGAAGGATATTGCATACTACATGGCACTGCTTGCCGATCATCCCGAAAACTGGGATCGAATGGGCGCAGCCAGTCTCAAGAAAGTCCAGGCGCATAATATTGAGAATACCTTACGTTCCTACGAGAAGCTTTATTGTAATTTGCTTGTCGATTCCCTTGCTCAACCGCATGTGGTCTCTCGCCATCGGCAATTCGATCAAAAGACTCGACAGGTGATTACGAGCGTGCGCGACTGAGTATTCTATGATGATACGTCGAGCATTGGTTACAACCAGTGAAACTGTTTGAAGTATGATGACCGGTCACTACGATATCATCCCGCGTTAAATGGGAATAGACTGATGAGCAACACTACAAAATTCTACAGCACTACCGGCGATGACGGCACGACCGGGTTACTTGGGGAGGGGCGGGTGCGGAAGTATCATCCTCGTCCTGAAGCCTATGGAACAGCAGATGAGGCGCAGGCCGCCATGGGGGTGGCGCGCGCGGCGATGCAGGATCAAGAGGCGGCAGAGATCGTTTTACAGATCCAACGCGATCTCTATCACCTGATGGCTGAGATGTCTGCCACGAAGGATGTGGCGGCGCAATTCCGCAAGATCGACGCCGAGCGTGTCAGCTGGATCGAGGCGCAAACCGACGCTTATGGCAAGCGTCTTAACCTGCCCAAAGAGTTTACCGTCAGCGGCGATACAGCATCCGGTGCGGCCTTAGACCTGGCCAGAACCATCGTGCGCCGGGCAGAGCGCCAGGTGGTGCGTCTCTTCGATGAGGGGCTGATCGAGAACCGGGATCTGATCCGCTATATCAACCGGGTATCGGCGCTGCTTTTTGTGCTTTCTCGTCACGAGGATGCTATCGCCACCAGGGGAGATCTCAGGCTTGCCAAAGTCAAGGTGGAGAAAAAGAAAAGCCGCCGGACGAGCAAAAAACAGGGCGATGTCTAGTGTTTCGCGGCATAAGTAAGCCGTCAGTTATTGCCACCTGCGAAACACTATAGACATCGCCCTTCAATCATATGGATTGATTGCAGACCCTCAACGGCTTTCTGCCGAAGTGTTATATCCTCGTTGTTGGGGTTATCTGACGTGTCGAGCGTCGTCCGATCTCAACGCTGCCTCCAACGCTTCCCATACTGCCTCCGGCATCGTAAAGGAACACTTCTCATCGGGGAATGATCCGGACTGCACGTCGTCGCGGTAAGCCTCGAAGGCTGCCTGCATCGTCTTGCCGATCTCGGCATAGCGCCTGACAAACTTCGGCGTGAAACGGTCGAACAGGCCCAGCAGATCGTGGGTGACCAGCACCTGCCCGTCGCAGCCTGCTCCTGCGCCGATGCCGATAGTCGGAATGCTGATCGATTGAGAAATCAGTCCCGCCAACCGTGCCGGAATAGCCTCCAGGACGATGCTGAAAGCGCCTGCTGATTCGAGAGCCCTGGCATCATCGAGCAGTTGGCAGGCCGCTTCGACGCTTTTGCCCTGTGTCTTGAACCCGCCGAGCGCGCTGATGCTCTGTGGGGTCAGCCCGATGTGTCCCTGTACGGCAATGCCAATCTCGACCAATGCCTGAACGGTCGGTGCCATGTGCCGGCCACCCTCCACCTTGACGGCATCGGCGCCGCCTTCAGCCAGCAGTCGGGCCGCGTTGCGCCTGGCCTCCTCGATGCTGATCTGGTAGCTCATGAAAGGCATATCGCCAATCAGGAAGGCACGCTTAACACCTCGACGGACGGCCTGCGTGTGCATGACCATCATGTCGAGCGTCACCGGTAGGGTAGAATCGAAGCCGTAAACGACCATCCCCAGTGAATCGCCGACCAGGATAATGTCCATCCCTGCCTGATCGAGCAGCAGTGCTGTTGGATAGTCGTAAGCGGTTAGCATGGTGATTTTCTCGCCACGCTCTTTCCTGGACTGCAAGTCATGAAGTGTGATTTTCTCGCCCATCTGCATTCTCCTTGTCGATCAACAAACGCCCTCGCGGCACGGGAGGGCGTCCGGCATCTGTTTATGCAGCCTCTCCATCCCGGTCGTGGCACGATCCAGGTGTTGTTTTGGGCAGTAGTTGATCATGATAGTGGTTTTCTGCTCGCCGCCCACAAAATGATGGGTCGACGGTCGCCCATGATTGTAAGGCAAGGATAGAAGATCGGCAATTTATGCCGGCTGGTTTTTCGACGGCGCGTCGGTCACCAGTCTGAACCCTACCGAGTTGAAACGATAGTAAGGGTTATCTCCAACGCGAGATGTGGTGCGGGCATAGTGAAGGGTCAGGAACCACGAGCCGCCTCGCATCACGCGGCTGGTCTCCTCGCCGATCTCGGTTTTCTCCGGCCGGTAATATTCGTTCAAACACCATTCCAGGACGTTGCCACACATATCGACTGCCCCGACCGGCGACTCGGCGTAAGGGTACATGCCAACCGCCGTTGCGCCGCGCAGCCCAGACTCGCGCGTATTGGCAGAGATTGCGCTCCAACGTTGGCCCCAGGGATAGATGTAGCGATCTGTTCCGCCGGTGGCTGCCTGCTGCCATTCCCACTCGGTGGGCAGGCGGACAATGTAACCCATTCTGTCACTCAGCCAGCGGCAGTAGGCCAGGGCATCGCACCAGGAGACTTCCTGTGCCGGGTGGTTGTCGATCGGGATGGCGGAACGCTCGTACTCGGGCCGCTGTTGTAAGCCATCCCACCATTGGGGATCGGTAAAGCCGTCAGGCGCATCGAGGAATATGTGGTACTGTGCCCAGGTAACCGGATATTTGGCAATGAAGAGAGGGTCGACGGGGAAAGGGGTGGCCACGTCGCCGACCAGGACTTCTCCGGCAGGGACATAGCACCAGATCAGATCGGGTAGATTGTCAGGAGCCAGACCAACACCGGGGCGCGAATCGCCGACCTGGTCCAACCATCGCCCGATAGCTGCCCGGCGCAGATGTGTGGTGGCACGTCGTTCGAGCCGGGCCATCATCTCTTCGCGGTAGGCGCGGATCAGTCGCTCCCCGCCGAGCATCGGCTCGTGACCGCTGCTCACGACCCCGAAAACCGCGCCGCTCAAGGCAGGCTCTTGTCCGGTTTTTGGATCGAGCACGCACACCTCCGGTTTTACAGTTTTCAGCTATCAGCCTCTCAAAGACGTGATGGAGACCACACAAAGGCTGGGATGAGTGTAGCACAAGCATCAGACCATTGCATCCGCCCACATACTGAATCGCGATATGATTTCTTGCTTGCTTGCCCTTGCAGCGGATAAACTAGTCGTCAGGACAACTTTGATGGAGAAGTTGTTGATGTTCACAAGCTCACTATGGCAGATGAAATAACGGCAGTCTACCGCGGGGCTTCTGACTTGTGGCTCATGACTCGTTGCTCATTTCAAGGGATACCCAATGACAATCATTAACGAAATCTACCAATCTGTTCTCGATGGTGATATTGAAGCCGTTGGGGCTAAAACCCAGTCGGCGATCGATGATGGCGGCGATATCGGTGATATTCTCAACCAGGGCATGATCGCGGCGATGACCGAGGTTGGCCGGTTGTTTGAGGAGGGAGAGTACTTTGTTCCCGAAATGCTGATCTCGGCCCGCGCCATGCAGTCCGGCCTGGCAGTGCTCAAGCCGCATCTCGCCCAGGCTAACGTCCAGTCGCCCGGAAAGATCGTGATTGGTACTGTTAAGGGGGATCTTCACGATATCGGCAAGAACCTGGTCTCGATGATGCTGGAAGGCGCGGCCTTCGATATTATCGATTTAGGCGTCGATGTCCCTCCCGACCAGTTTGTATCTGCCGTTCAGGAGCAGCAAGCCGATATCGTCGCGCTGTCCGCTCTGTTGACCACGACCATGCCGCAGATGGTCTCGACCATCGACGCGCTCAAAGCAGCCGGCGTTCGCGATCAGATCAAGATCATGGTCGGCGGCGCGCCGATCACCGAAGCATACGCCAAAGAAATCGGCGCCGACGGTTATGCCCCCGATGCCAGTCGGGCAGTGACACTGGCCAAGTCTTTGATGGGCTAGAGCCTAAATTTCGCTCCTTATATGACCGTCTTTGGTGATCGGTGATCAGTTATCAGTGATCAGTTTTTTCGTTCGCCATGGTTGGCGAACGGCGATTGGTAAGAGCCCGAAAACCAGGAACTAAAAGCTAACTGTCGCCCATCACAACATCGTAGACACATTTCCCGAAATTACGCGTAGATTCTATGATGTTATGATGGTTGGACGTTGTGTTAGAAGCATAGATCTGTCTACGATGTCCTCATGGATGACAGCTAACAGCCAACAGCGTATCGAGCTTAAGTTACCGCCTATGCACCCCGGATTATCAGAGAAGATACATTGAGAATTTCTTACGAGAGATACCATGATGACTATTCAAGAACCCTATCCTGATCTGGACGAGCTGCTTGTTGACATCGGCAAAGCCGGACATCGCCTCTCTCAAATCGATGCCAGCGAGGGCTCAGCCGGGAATATTTCGGTATACGCGGGCTGGCACATCGAGCCGCGTCACCACTTTCCAAAGGTCGAAGAGCTTTCTTTGCCGGTTACTGCTCCTGAACTGGCCGGAGCTTGCTTTGTCGTGTCGGGTTCCGGCTGCCGGCTGCGTGACATTCTCAGCGATCCGACCGCGAACCTGGGCGTGGCGATCGTCAACCCTGGCGGTGAGACGGCCATGCTCTACACCCGATACCGGTGCGCGTTTGAGCGCGTCACATCGGAGTTCAACTCACACTTTGCCGTCCACCGGGATCGAATCCGCCTGACAGGCACCGACTTTCATGCGATAGTTCATGCCCAACCGATGCACATCACGTATCTGAGCCATATCGCTCTCTACCGTGACCCGAATTATCTGAACCGGCACTTGCTGCGTTGGCAACCTGAGCTGATCGTCAACCTGCCACAGGGATTGGGGGTGGTACCGTTCCTGGTACCCGGCTCAGATGCTCTCATGGCGGCGACGCTTGAGCAGTTACGCGATCACAGAGTGGTTGTGTGGAGTAAACATGGTGTGATCGCCGGCTCCGAGGAAGCGACTCTGCGGGCCTCCGATCGGATCGAGTATGTGGAGACCGCCGCTCGCTACGAGTATCTCAACCTTTGCGCCGGTGGTAATGCCGAGGGCCTGAGCCCTGAAGAAATCCGCACTATCGCGGCGGCATTTGGCGTGGAGCAGAACTTGTTCTGATGTGACAAAAGGTGTAGGTAATCGGGGTTCAGTAAACAGGTAAATATAGCTTTTCAGAAAAAGATTTGGAAATTGAGCCGGGATTTCCCGTATAAAAAACGCCCAAAGATTCCAAAACATTATCTGAACGTCTATACCTATTTACGCAATAACGCAAAACTTGCTATGTTCCTACAAGTTCTTGCGCAAACAGTGCCTTCGCCGGACTGACAGTCGTCTGCCGTACGAGTGGATTCCCGCTTTCGCGGGAATGACAATGACCAGGACTGCGCACTCAAGTTATGCGCTATTGCAGGTTTTTAGTTTTTTCTCTGCGATCTCTGCGGTAAATCTATACGCACATAAAAAAAGGCGAAACTACAGTTACCTGTTTTTCTCTTGCCCCTCTTGTGCCAGCGGCAGCCGGATCTGTACGGTGCTGCCGCCGGCAATCCGGCTCTCGATGCTGATTGTCCCCCCCTGGCCCTCGATCAACGACCTGGCAATCGATAACCCCAGCCCGTGCCCCGAAACAGATGTGTCGATATCACCCCGGTAGAACCGCTCGAAGACATGGGGGAGCGTATCGGGGGAGATGCCCGGGCCGTTGTCCATGACCTCGATGATGCCATGTTGCCCTGATGTCCTGGTTGTGACGGTGATGGTTCCCTCAGTATATTTCAAGGCGTTGTCCAGCAATGTTAGCAGCACTTGCTTGAGTGCATCCCGATCACCTTGCACGATGACTTCTTGGCCTGCCTCGATGATCTCCCTCTGCCGCTCCCTCTGCCGGGCCTGTCGGCAAGCCTGCTCGATTACCGTGCGAGCTGGTACCGGTTCTCGTTTCAAGCTCTGTCCGGCATCGGCGCGGGCCAGTACGAGTAGATTGTTGACCAGCCGGATCAGACGGTCACTTTCCTCGACCAGATCGTTGAGAATGTCAGCTTGTTCTTCATTGGGAATGGGTGGGTCGCGGCGCAGCAGTGCCAGGTTTCCTCGTACCGTGGTCAGCGGTGTGCGCAGTTCGTGAGAAACATCGGCGACAAAATCACGCTGCATTTTTAGAGCATCGCTGACACGCTGGTAGGCTTCTTGTAAACGGGAGAGCATCGCGTTGAAGGTGGTGGCCAACCGACCGACCTCGTCATTCGGGCCGGTGTAATCGACCCGCCGCGTGAAATCGCTCTCGCTGCCGATGGCCTGGGCTGTATGCGTAATCCGGTGGATGGGGTTTAGCGCGGTGCCTGAAAGCATCCAGCCGATGCCGAAAGCGGCCAGCGTGGTTAACAGGCTGCCGATGATCAGCGTGGTGCTGAGGGCGGCCAGCGATCGGTCCCGCTCGGTCAGGGGGCGGGCTACCTGCGCAATAAGCACTACCTGGTTGTCGACCATCAGGGGGATGTTGTAAACCAACAGGCGCTCATCCTCCAATGAGACAATCTCCCACCATACCTGTCCGCGTTGCAGCATTTGCAGCCCGGTTGTGTTGAGCGGCAGGGCTTCCTGATCACTCCCAAATGGGCTGGCGATTAAAGCTCCGTTGGCGTTGAGTACACGCACAATCTCGCGCTCGCGCAAATCCCTGAAAGCCTGCTCGCCGGAGATCACCTCGAATGGTATGGGAGAAGGCGGTGAATAACGTGGCAATTGTGGATTGGGATCTAAATAGGTCCGAACGATGGCTCGCATGAGATTGTCTCCGCTCGCTCTTAGATCTTGCTTAAGCTCATTGAGTGTGCTTTGGGCCTGGGTGGTGTACAGCACAGAGCCGAAGACGATCAGTGTCAACGCCAGGATGGCGCTATAGAGCAAAGTGAGGCGCAGCCGGATCGACATTATTCCTCCCTCAACACATATCCGATCCCACGCACGGTATGGATCAGGCGCGGATGCCCATCGACCTCCAATTTTTTACGCAGGTAGCCGACGTAGACTTCCAGCACATTGTCTTCGCCGCCGAAGTCGTATCCCCACACGCTGCTCAGGATCTGCTCGCGTCTCAACACCTGGCGAGGATGCAGCATAAAGAGATGCAACAACTCAAACTCGGTGGGGGTGAGGGACAGATCGGTTTCCTCCAGCCTTGCCTTGTGCTCGATGGGATCGAGGGACAGGCCGGCGACTGTTACCGGTTTGTTGGATGGCCCGGCTTTGCCGCGCCGCAGCAAGGCATGGATACGCGCCACCAGCTCCGCGGGCTCAAAGGGTTTCACCAGGTAATCATCGGCGCCGCTCTCCAGTCCTTCGACCCGGTTTTCCAACGCGTCGCGGGCAGTCAGCATTAAAATGAATACCCGGTTGTTTTCGGCGCGCAGCTGTTGCACAACCGCCAGACCATCCATCTTGGGCATCAGCCAGTCCAGGATGATGATATCAGGCCGGTAGGCATCAACCTGGGCCAGAGCATCCTGCCCATTGGTGGCGGTGAAGATCTGCAAGCCCTCATAGCTGAGTGTACGCTGCAACATCTTCAGCAGTTTTTGATCGTCGTCCACAATCAGCACAGTCGGCATATTGTGCTCCTGTCTCTTAACTGTCAAATGTCTTTTTGTTGCTCATTAAAAGTATCATACAGCCTCAAGTTGAGAAAATCCTGTTAAACGATGAGAGATATATATTTCTCATCGAATTCTCAGGCTCCTCTTGGGATTCTCACAGTTTGGCTTTGTAGAATGCTAACTAATCAGGACTTGCGCGATTCCCCCTTCTGGATAGGCGCTACAAATACATGGTTTTCGTGCGATGGTGTTCCCGGCGCGTAAGTCCTGATCATTCCATATCAACGAGTCGATCTTATGCTGAACCTTAGTCATGCTATTCGCAAGTTCAACCGCTTCGAACTGAAGTATCTGGTCCCCATCAAACGCGCGGAGCGATTCAAACACGATCTCGATGCTTATCTGGTGCCTGATGAACATGGCGACTCGCGTGGTTCCTATTCTCTCTCTAGTCTTTATTACGATGGGCCTGACTACCGCTTTTATTGGGAGAAGGTGGACGGCATCAAGTTTCGCCGCAAGCTCAGAATTCGCTGCTACGCGGCATCTGACCCGCTCGATGAGGATACCCTCGTCTTTGTTGAGATCAAGCAGCGTGTCAACCGG
The DNA here is from genome assembly GCA_016928235.1 of Anaerolineae bacterium. GTDB lineage: Bacteria > Chloroflexota > Anaerolineae > Aggregatilineales > UBA3940 > JAFGMS01. The sequence continues at coordinate 16,525 of JAFGLD010000366.1, forward strand.
GTGACTCAAAAGCGGCGCGTCCTTTTACCTTATCGAGCTGCGTTGAAGCTGTGTAACGATCGCTGTGCTCCGGAGGTGAGCGATTCCCAAGACGAGGCAGTGATCGACGAGATCATGGGCATGTTGTGGCAGTACAACCTGCGCCCGGCCAGTCTGGTCAACTATACACGCCAGGCGCTGGTCGGCACCGATTACGATGTTGGTCTGCGTGTCACATTCGATGCCGCCTTGACCTATCGTACCAATCAGTTGCAACTCCATGAAGATCACGGTAGTTTGCTGCTGCTGCCGCCCGACTGGATGGTGATCGAGATCAAGGTCAACGAGCGTATTCCCTATTGGCTCACTGAGCTGGTTGCTGTACACGGTTTGAGCCTGGTACGGATAAGCAAATACTGTCGTAGTATCGAGCTGGCGCAAAACCTGCCAATGGTAGCAGGATCATACCTGTCAACTTAAGATTATTTTCTGTCGTCGTTGATCGACAACAGATTTGGTAAGTCAAGAAAAAGATATTGATGTTTTTGAAAAAGATCATGATCTTTTTTGCAAGAGATCAAGAAGTTTTTTCTTAAGTTGACGCTTGTGGTAGCAGGATATTTTGCATTGGTGTGAACATCAAATCATGGTTCTTAGCGGTGTTTTTTACGAACAGCACACAGGGACAAATCTGTGGAAGTTATTATTTTTAGCTGCCTAAATCAACTTGGAGGTTTTCTCAATGGATATTTTTGAATTTCAGGATCTGACAGGAGTATTCTCGGTCACCGATGTTGTACTCAGCCTGGTATTGAGCTTTGTGCTGTGCTCGATGATCGGCTGGGTGTATCAGAACACACATCGAGGGGCGTCGTATACTCAGAGCTTTGTCCACACTCTGGTAATGAATGGGATGGTTGTTGCCATCATCATGCTCATTGTTGGCTCCAACATTGCGCGGGCTTTCGCCTTGGTGGGTGCGTTGTCGATTATTCGTTTCCGCAATGCTGTCAAAGAGACACGAGATGTGGGCTTTATTTTCTTTACGATGGCCATTGGCATGGCAGTTGGCACCAGGTTCTACCTGCTGGCCGTCATCGCCGCTGTGGTGATCAGCCTGCTGATCTTGCTTATGACACGCTTCAACTGGTATTCGCGTAAGGTGGTCAGCCAGATCCTCAAGGTGCAGATAACCAACGACGCGCCATTTGATACACTGTTCGACGACCTGTTTGTCAAATACACCAGTACCTCCGAGTTGATCAGCGTCGATTCGGTGCGCAGTGGGATGCTGACTGAGTTGACCTACAGTGTGGGGCTCAAGAAGCAGAGTAATATCCAGGAATTTCTGGCCGAGATTCGGCGGCTCAACAGCAACAATCGTGTGACGCTGATTGCAGGCTACAACAGCACCGACCTGTAGTCGAAGACCATAAGCTATTTGACAATACCTGATGGCTTGGGAGAGATATCGATGAGTCTAAAACTCAAAAGAAACTATCCATTGCTCGTGTTGCTGGCACTGGTGGTTGTCTTCCTCACGCTGGGGGTGGGCAACCGGCGTATCGTTGCCTACACAGTGCAGGGTGGCAGCGTAGTAGCCCAGCGAGGGATTGACTATACCGGCGGCACATTATTCGATGATACGGTTGTCCACAGTATCCGGATCCTGATTTCCGATGAGGATTACCAGAAGATGGTTACCACTTACCAGGAGACAGGCGAGAAGGATTACTTTCACGCCGATGTGATCATCGATGGGGTACGGGTGAACGATGTAGGCCTGAGGCTGAAAGGAAACGCCTCGCTGAGAACCGCGTTGGGTGGGCGTGGCGGTGGCATGGCGATGGAAGGCAGAGAACCTGGCAACGCGGAAGGAATGGGTGGCCGGGGACAGAGAGATGCTGAAGGGAGCAACTGGCCCCGGTTCGACCCACAGAATATGCCGGATGCGGGCGAGATGCCTCAGCCTCCTGGCAGGGGTGAGTGGCCGGCTTTCCCTGATGGCGGAGAAATGCCCGATCTGGAGGATATGTCTGGGCCGGTCGATGGCGAGATGCCTGACTGGGAACAGGGTGCGCGGACTTTCGGGAGTATGCCTTTTGGACAGGACAGCGATATCGCTCAAGTCCCGTTCATGATCAAGTTCGATGAGTTCATCTCCGGCCAGACCTATCAGGGCTATGCCAACCTGGCTGTTCGTACCTATGGCACCACGCCCGACGCATCCATGCTTCAGGAGCCGATTACAAATTTTGTCTTCCGGCTGGTTGGCCTCCCGGCGACTCGGACAGCTTATGTGGGCGTACAGATTAACGATGAAGCCGAGCAGCTCTATACGATATCCGAGGTGATCAACGAGGATTATCTGGCCGAGTATTTCGCCAACTCGGATGGCGTGTTGTACAAGGCTGAGTTGGGTTCCAGTCTAGCCTACCAGGGAGAAGACCCTAGCGCTTATTCCCGTAGCTTTACCCAGCAAACCCGGGTCAACGATGCCGATATGGCTCCTTTGATCGAATTCGTGCGCTTCTTGGATGAGGCCGATGATACTACCTTCGAAAGCGAGCTGCCCGACTACCTGGATGTCGATTCCTTCGCGACTTATCTGGCTATTAACAATCTTTTGGTGAATACCGATTCCATCGTTGGAATGAACAACAACTACTATCTGTACTACGATGATGTCACCGATCGCTTTACACTGCTGATGTGGGATGGTAACGAGAGTCTCGGCAAACTGGGCGGGGGTAATAACGCAGCCACCCATGACTTGTATGCTGCTTCGCAATCGGGTGGCCGCGGCATGGGCGGCGGACAGAATACATTGGTCAAGAGATTTATGGCCAATGCCACTTTCAAGGCACTCTACGAGGAGAAGCTCAAGCTGGTCTACCAGGAGGCTTTCCTCAGGGGGAGGATTAACCAAAAGGTAGAAGAATATGCTGTCATGATCCGGGAAGCCAACCCGCAACGTAACCTGGTCGTGCTCGATACCTACGAAGCTGCTGTGACCGGTGTGTTGAGCTTCATCGAGCAGCGTAGGAGCTATCTCTCCAATACGCCTCTGCTCGGCGGATGATCTTCCACCTCCTGGTCATCTCTGCCGACAAAAGGGCAGCATGATTGGTCGCTTGGATGTTGGGTTGCAGATCTTTTGCAGGTCAAAAACCGGCCTCTGAAGCAATGTCGCGCTTGCATCGCCACCCAACCGACAGGGACGAACTGGGGCGCATGGTGCGAACCCAGAGCTGATCACCAAAGCCAAATAAATCTCTTCAGGTAACACCTGTGGATCTTCACCCTTCCCGCACTGGTATCACATAGTCAAAATGGCTTGCCACGCGGTCTCGTCGACGGGGATACCGTTGGCCATGTTCTCCTGGCGAGTTCTGAGGACGCGCTCACCGGGAAACATCACTTCAGCGTCAGGCGTCTCGGGTTTGGCCTGCTGCATATCGGTGATGATGTTTTGAACTTCCCGTTCGACCCAGTCTGTGCCAGAGGGTCGGGTGATGTCGAACGCAACAAAAACCTGCGATATGCCAAATTCAGCTTCGCACTGTCGGATCTGGTAGGTGGCCTGTCCCCCGGTGACCAACGTGGCAGTCATATCGAGCAGCAGCGCCAGCCCTGATCCTTTCCAGTATCCAATGGGCAGAGCACGCCCCGATTCCAGAATCACGGTGGCATCCTGAGTAGGTTGGCCGTGCTGATCAACACCGCCGGGAACCGGCAATTTCTCCCCACGGCGGCTCAGTACTTCCATTTTGCCAAAAGAAAACTGACTCATGGCAATGTCAAGCACGACAGGGCCACCCTGATGGGGGACGGCCAGTACCAATGGATTGTTACCCAGACGGATGTCGCGGCTGCCATATGGCGGCATGACGGGCACGGCGTTTGTCCAGCATAACAGGACAAAACCGGCCCTGGCGGCCACTTGACCATATGTGCCGGCCCGCATCCAGTGGTTGGTGTTGCGTAGCCCTACACACCCGATGCCATACTCTCGCGCCAGCTCCATCGCCCGATCTGTAGCGGTCAGTGCGTTCAGCGGGCCCGGTCCCAGATTGCCGTCCCATTGTTCCCAGGCTCCAAGTGCGACCACCCGCTCTGGTTCAGCGTCGACCTTCACATACCCCTGATCGATCTGTTTGATCAAGGCCGGGAAGCGATTCCAGCCATGGGACGCCACCCCATCGAGACTATTCTGGGCGAAAACATCGGCCAGGCGGTCGGCTCTTTCCGATGTAAAACCGACCTTCACCAATACTCGGTGGAATGTTCGTTTCATGTCCTCGAAAGGAATGTGAATTGTTGTCATCAGGCGGTGCTCCTATTGTCTTGCTATGCCTCGCAAAGACAACTCATGTGCGCGGTGACAGGCCACGTAGTGCCCGGTCTCGACCTCTTCCTGTACTGGTGTTTCCTCGCTACATATGTCTGTCGCGTAACGGCAGCGCGGATGGAAATAGCAGCCCGACGGCGGATTGGCCGGGTCGGCGACTTCGCCTTCCAGGACGATGCGCTGGGAGCGCAGACGTGGATCTGGTTTCGGTACAGACGAAAGCAGCGCCTCAGTATAAGGATGCCTGGGCGCGCCGAATATCTCTTCCGTCGTTGCCATCTCGACAATACGGCCCACGTACATCACGGCAACGCGCTCGCTGATATGCTTGACTACACTCAGATCATGCGCGACGAACAGATAAGTCAAACCCAGCTGATCCTGGAGTTTCAGCAGCAGATTGAGAATCTGAGCCTGTACCGAGACATCAAGCGCCGAGACCGGCTCGTCGGCTACCACCAATCGCGGGTTGAGCGCCAACGCGCGCGCAATGCCGATGCGCTGGCGCTGGCCGCCGCTGAAAGCATGGGGAAATCGCTGCATGTATTCGGGACGCATACCTACCAGTTGAAGCAGCTCGGCGACGCGATCCTGTCGTTCCTGGTGATCGGTCATCCCATGTACCAGCAATGGCTCACCCACAATATCCAGCAGTGTCATGCGTGGGTTGAGCGAAGAAAAGGGATCCTGAAAGATCATCTGCATACAGCGGCGCAGCGGCTGTACCCTGCTCTCCGGCAGCGCGGCAATGTTGAGCATCTCGCACGCATCCGTCCGGAAATAAATTTCCCCCGCCGTTGGGTCAATCGCTCGCAAGATGCAGCGCGAAGTGGTTGTTTTGCCGCAGCCGCTTTCCCCAACCAGTGATAGCGTCTCGCCCTGGTTGATATGGAAAGTGACGTCATCGACCGCACGAACCTGGCCCACTACCCTTTGCAGAATGCCGCGCCGGATCGGAAAGAATTTCTGCAACCCTTTGACTTCTAATAATATCTGTTCCATATTTGCCACTGTGCTATGTCCTTATTCACCAAAAACTCAATCAGAAGATCAGGTTTTTTGATGATGCAAAACCTATGACGGGTAGAGGAAACAACTCACGCTTTGCTCCTCGCTCACTGCAATGGGTGTTGGCTCTGCCGTGTCACATGTGCCGGGGATACATTCCGGGCAGCGTGGAAAGAATGGACATCCCGAAGGCCGGTTATATGGATGGGGGATCGATCCGCTGATGGTTGGCAGCTCCACACGCGGGGTGGACTCGATGCTGGGGATTGAACGGAGTAACGCTTTCGTGTAAGGATGTTTTGGCGAGTGGAAAATAGCATCCACAGGACCCTGTTCTACAACGCGCCCCAGGTACATTACCACCACATCATCGGCCATCTCGGCGATCACGCCCAGGTTGTGGGTGATGAGCATGATGGCCATGCCACGCTGTTCCTGCATCCGGCGTAGCAGGTCGAGGATCTGGGCTTGCGTTGTGACATCGAGCGCGGTTGTGGGCTCGTCGGCGATCAGCAGCCGGGGATCGCACGAAAGCGCCACGGCGATCATGGCGCGCTGCCGTAAGCCGCCGCTCAGCTCAAAAGCATACTCGTCGATCCGGCGCTCAGGTTTGGGGATGCCTACCTGCCGCAGTGTCTCGATGGCTTTTGCCCGCGCTTCGCGCTCACTGATGCCGCAGTGTAGCCGGATTGCCTCGATGATCTGGTTGCCCACAGTATGCACCGGACTAAAGGACGTCATGGGCTCCTGGAACACCAGGCCGATCTCGGTTCCGCGGATGGCACGTATCTCTTTGCTGTTTGGGTGCAGTTTTGTCAGCTCTACATCCGTGCCTTTAGCGCAGCATAATACGATCTCGCCTTCCACAATGCGGCCGGGCTGGTCGACAATACGTAGGATGGATTGTGCTGTTACGCTCTTGCCGCAGCCGCTTTCACCGACAACTCCAAGCGTCTTGCCAGGATAAACATCGAAAGTCGCCCCATCGACGGCCTTGACGGTCCCTTCATCCTGGAAGAAATATGTCTTGAGATTGCGCACCGACAACAACGGTTTGTGTTCGCTATGCATTGATTCGGAATCCTAAACACGTGTACTTGTGAAATGTATTCGATTGCTTATCCATAGGGATCGGCGGCATCACGTAGACCATCGCCCACGAAATTGAAGGCCAGAACGGCTATGATGACCGGAATAGACGGGATCAGCAGCCAGGGTGAGATGGCAAGTGCCTGGATGTTCTGGGCATCCTGTAGTAAAACACCCCAGCTGATAGCCGGCGGGCGCAGGCCAAGCCCCAAAAAGCTGAGCGAAGTCTCGCTGATGATCATGGCTGGAAGCGCCAGCGTCATGGCGGCGATGATGTGGCTCATAAATGAGGGAACCATGTGACGGAAGATGATGCGCATCTGGCCGCAGCCGGCCAAACGGGCCGCCATCACAAAGTCCTCCTGGCGCAGCGAGAGGAATCGCCCGCGTACCACCCGTGCCAGCTCTGTCCACCCCAGCAGCGAGATGATCAGAGTGATGGCAAGATAGACCTGCTGGACACTCCAGGTGCCCGGCAGTGCTGCCGCCAGACCCAGCCATAGTGGAATGGTAGGGATGGAGCGCAGAATCTCGATGATGCGCTGGATGATTGTATCTATTATCCCGCCGTAGTAGCCGGATATGCCGCCCAGTGCCACTCCCAAGATCAAACTGAGGACCACGCTTGCCAGACCAATGAACAACGATGTCTGGGTGCCATACATCAGGCGCGACCACAGGTCACGTCCCTGCACATCCGTGCCAAGGACAAAGAGCGTTTCCTCTGCCCTGGTATCTTCTACGCCGATCAGGTGAATATTACAGGGGATAAATCCCAGCCATTTATATTCAAAGCCTTTGGCAAAAAGTCGCACCGAGATCTTGGTCTCAAGATCCGTCACGTAGACACGCTTAAATGTCTTGGGATCTCGTGCGCCGGTGACGCCATAAACATGTGGGCTGAGTTTGCCGTTATCGAACCAGTGAATGGCCTGAGGTCTCATCAGGGAACGTTGCGCCTCAGACGTGTACGGATTGGCATAGGCCAGAAAGTCGACTGTCAGCGCAACAATGTAGAACAGGATCAGGATAATACTGCCTGCCATGGCCAGCTTGTGTTTACGGAATCGCCACCACATCAACTGCCACTGTGTAGCGATCGCGATCTGTTCTTCAGCCCGGCTGGTAGCAAATTCCTCAGGGAGTGTCTCAGTGGGGGAGGAGGCCATTGTAGATTCCGGATTGATGGGTGTTGTCTCTTTCATTACTGCTTCCCCAACCGAATGCGCGGATCGACCCACATCAGCAGTAGGTCCGAGATGAATGTGCCGATGACGGTCATCACGCCCAGCATTAAAACGATGGTCCCTGCCAGGAACAAATCTTGGGCGATCAGCGCCTTGAGCAGCAGTGGTCCCACAGTTGGCAAGCTCAACACCATCGACACGATAATGCTCCCCGACACAACATAGGGGAACAGATAGCCAAGCGTACTGATGAACGGGTTGAGCGCCACGCGCACCGGGTACTTCAGGATGACGCGCGTCTCAGGCAGTCCGCGCGCGCGGGCCGTCATCACGTAGGGTTTGCGAAGCTCATCGAGCAGGTTGGAGCGCATGATCCGGATCATCTGTGCCGTGCCTCCGATGCCTAACACGATGGCTACAATCGGGAGGTGCTTGAGCATATCGACAAATTTTGCCCAGCTCCACGGCGCGTCAGCCATCTCTGCTGAGAACAAGCCACCGACATTGGCGTTGAAATACTTGAAACCAACGTACATGACGATAAGCGCCAGCATGAAGCCGGGGATTGCCAACCCGATAAAGCCAATAAAGGTGGCAATGTAGTCTCCGATGGAATATCGTTTGACGGCAGAATAGATGCCGATGGGTAATGCCAGTGCCCAGGTGAAGACAATAGCCGCGACGGAAATAACGACGGTAAGCGTGAGTCGATCCCCGATGACATCGAGCACCGGACGTCCCCATTCTATCGCCATTCCGAAGTTTCCCTGCGCGATCAGCCCCATCCATTTGAGATACTGGATGTAGATTGGTTGATCGAGACCATATTGTATACGAAGCGCCTGTGCTTCCGCTTCTGTTACCCCAACCCCCGAAGCAGACATCGACGCAATGTATGAGGTGACATAATCACCAGGAGGTAGCTGGATAATGATAAATGAGAGGACAGTGATTGCCCAGGTGGTTAAAAGTGCCAGGATTAAACGGCGTACGATATAAGCTATCACAGGCTCTTACCTCACACTCCTACTCCACCTCTTCATCTTACCAAGGAAGAGGGTCCCTTCTCCCCATGGGGAGAAGGGGGTAGGTCTAGAGAAACTATGATTTGAAGAAAAAGGTTACCGGAAGAGAAGTACATGGTGTGCGTGCATGTTGCGCGTTGACTTGGCGTTCCGGAACGTTGCCCATGTTGTTCTTGACGATACGAAGGCCCATGAACGCCGGGGACTGCCCAACCGTGCCGATGCTCCACTGCTGCTCGACGACGATCTTCCAGATTTCCTTTGCGTTCTCGATCTGGCCTGCTTCGTCCAGCCCGAAGGCTTCCCTGTAGAGATCAAAGACATGCAGCATCTCAGGATCATCCGGCTTGGTGCCCTGTGAGCCGTTCGATGCATACCACTTGGCAAATGCCATGCCCATATGACACTCGCCCGGGTCGACCGGTATTGCATGACGGGCAAAGAGATAGAGCATCTCTGATCCGTCGTTGGCCCAGAGGATGATTTGGTGTTCATCGTTGGCAGACATGCCGAAAGCAAGATTGCGTTCCATTTCTTTGATTTCGACATCAATGCCGATTGCCTTCCATTGCTCTCTGATCATCTCGCCGACTTTGGTGTAAGGAATGAACTGTCCGCCAGCAGTGATCATTTCAAGCCGCAGCCTCTCACCGTTATCTGTGCGGAGACGATATCCGTCACCGTCTTTCTTATCCAATCCCAAACCATCAAGGATCTGGTTGGCCTGCTCGACATCCAGCGTGCACCATTTGGTGTTCCACTCAGGGCCGGGACTGTAGATGGTGTCAGGAGAGGGCGCGGTTGAGCCGGGGGTGCCGACACCCAGCCAGAGCGCCTCATTAAGCTGGTCGCGGTCGATGCCCATCGAGAGCGCGTGACGGAAGTCTTTGTTCTTGATCCACTTGGCGATCTCGGGATCGCCGGTATAGGCATTGCCCAAGTGCAGGGTAGCATCCGAGCCGTTGAAGGCCGGATCGAGGTGAATCGTGTAATTGCCTTTTTCCGCATTCTCCAGAAAGACGGGTAGATTGGCAAGCCCCATGTGGCGTTCCTGAATATCGTACTCTCCCGCAATGGCACGCAAGTTGGCGACTTCGGTATTCTCCGCCAGTGCCATCGTGATTTCATCGATATACGGAAGCTGGTTGCCATCGGTGTCCACTGCCCAGAAGTATGGGTTGCGTGTCATCGACCAGGTAGGTGTGTTGAGCGGGGATACTGTTGTCCAGGGTGTCATCGTTGGCACCTCAGGATTGAGTGCCCAGCTATATCTGTTCTTGAGATAGGCTACCCAGTCGTCAAAACCCTCATCCTTTGCCTTTTTATTCACTTCTTCTTCTGATGAATACTTGGGAAGGAATTGCTTGAGGTAGTGTGCTGGGCAATACCCGCCACCCCAGTTCTGGAATGCGCCACGTGTTGCAAATCCGGCGCCGATACCGGTGCTGCCGGCCAACTGGTAGACAAAGAAAGCGTAAGGCTCCGGGAATTCGAAAGCAACGGTGAGGTCATCGACTTTCTTCATCACGCAAGGCTTGCCGTTGATCTGCATTTCAGGGAATGGCGTGGGCACAATCGTTGGGTCTGAGTAGATATCCTCAAACCAGAATATGAAGTCATCCGCGGTGAGTGGTTCGCCATCGGACCACTTGACGCCTTTGCGCAGGGTAATGGTGATCGTCTTGCCGTCATCACTCACTGACCAATCTTTGGCAAGCGAGGGCATGATGGTGGCGCCGGTATAGTCAAAGTGCAAGATCTTGTCCATCGAGACGATGCGGTTGCCGTTCTCGTGATCGGCGGGCCCGGTAAACGCGCGTCGCCATGTGCCGCCATATTGGCCAATTTCATGTAACGGCTTGATGACCATCAGGTCTTCAGGATCGGGCAGGCGATCTTCAACGGGTGGCAATGTGCCGGCTGCAACCAAAGTTGCCAGCGTTGGCGCTTCGCTAAACTTGGTTGGGAACTGGGCAGCATCACGGATAATCTCTGGCCCTTCCAGCTTTCCAATTAGCTCCGACCCGATCTTGGGAGCCTCGCTGGTCGCCGGAGCGACAGTCAACTCCGCGGTTGCATCTGTTGCTGGAACTGTCGTTGGGGCTGTTGTGAGTTCTTCCTGAGCAGGGGTCGTGGTAGCTGTTTGTCCACATCCCGCCAGGACCGCTCCGGCTGCGCCTACTGTTGCCAGCCGCAGGAACTCACGTCTGGTGATTTTTTTATCGCGTTTTGACATTTGAATCCTCCTGGAACAGACTATCAGATTCATGCTCTGTCAGCAGATTGAAGTAGGAAAAAACGGGTGTTTATTGATTCCCTCCTTGTAGCCTCTATTCCGCATTTTGTATGTCTTTGGTGATCGGCTTTCAGTGCTTGACGATTGAACTACATCGGTAGTGACCAATTCTTGAACTCAAGTCACAGACTAAATTAACTTGTTAAGGCACTTTACACCTCATGCCTTACGTGTCACACTGATCGTCGTCACAAACGGATTGAGCAACCACAAATGTCAGATCCTAAAGTGCGGAAAACAGGCTTAGTGACAACAACTCACGTGATTTTTAGATTCCCAGAGAGCCTCACTGTGTCAGACGTTACCGGAGTATCACCATATCAATGGGAATGTAATGAATCATCACTTCCCACGACTATGACTGTTGATGATCCATTTGCTTTAGCTGCTTCCTTTCCTCATTAGGTGCTGGACGATGAGGCCGGCTGTGGATATTCTGATCGACCAATCCTGAGCAATGATCTTCTCCTTGTTTGCCGGAGATGGTCTAATTTCCTCCTTTCTGGTGCTACTCCAAACAGCTTTTTGAACTCAGAACGAGGCTATTTCCCCGCGGATCACGTAAAGATTGCGAAGCGACTTTTGTGTGCAACTGATGACATGCAGTTGGCTGACATGGAGCAATCAATAAACCGATAAGATACGCTGCGGACCAATACCATTTTTACCTGGTCTAGGTGTCGAGATTCCAACTTGACGTAGTGTGTTTTTTGAAATAGTCTCCATATTTTGTTTTGTGTTTGCACTTTCGTTCTGTTCGAGTTGAGTTTCTTTGGCATGGCAATACCTTCGCCGAACCCGTCATTCCCGCGAAATGCCCGCCCCCGCGGAAGCGTGGGGCGAGAATCCACCTATCGCGCTCGACGACTCCCACTGACACAGAAATAACAATTGAGCACATGGTTTGTGTTTTTTAATGCTACCGGCCCTATTCTGATCAAGATCTTGGTAGGTATCCTAGACTTAGTGAAATTGATTTGGCTGTCTCACAAACCATTGCTCCGGCTTGTGGAATTTCGTTCTCGGAGAGACGAGCCGTGGGAGCAGAAATGCTTACCGCAGCTATTGGTTTGCCTGTATGGTCAAAAATAGGGGCAGCTACACAACAACCGCCCAACTCATATTCCTCATCGTCAACAGCAAACCCTCGCTCGCGAGTCTTGTCAAGCTCCGCCAAAAACCTGTCCGGATCTGTAATGGTGCGCAGGGTTTGGGCAGGTAATCCATATTGCTCGATGAAAGTCTGCACTTCCGGAAGCGGAAGGCAAGATAGGATGGCCTTACCCAAGCCGGTGCCATGGGCCGGAGCCCGCCTACCTACTTCAACATTCATTCCCAGTGCTTTCGTGCCCAAAAATCGCTCAATGTAGACAATATCAGAGCCGTTCAGGACAGCCAGGTTGACAGTCTCATTCCATTGGTTGCGCAATTCTCTCAAAAATGGATTAGCTACTTGTCGGATCTCGATCTGATCGAGCATCACAAAAGCTCGCTCTACAAGTTTAAGTCCAAGACTATATTTGAGAGTGTCGGGATTTTGACGGAGAAAGCCGTTGGCGTTGAGGGTATATACTAGACTTGCAACAGTGCTTTTGTGCAAGCCAAGCGCTCTGGCAATATCAGTAGTACCAAGCTCAGAGATCTGGCCACCAAATAAGTTGAGGATATCAATTGCCCGTTGGACAGATCCTATTTTCTTTGATGTGTGAGGCATAAAATAAAGTGTTTCTGTTAATTTTGTAGTATGTTTGGTGTGGCAGAATAACAGACTAAAATCTTGTTTGGTAGTACGACATTGTCGTACTGTGTACTGTATAATAGCACACATTGTAAGGATGTCAATAGGTTGTGTGGTGGAAAATAGTTCGAACGGGGTGAGGTTGGCTGAGCTTGAACCTGACTTTCTAAACTTTTTGAGTAACTATTCAGTGGTTAATGGTTAGTTGTTGGCTGTTAGCTGTAAACTAAAACTTGTCACTTGTCACTCAAAACTGTCAAGCATCCGGCACCAATAACTGAATAGTTACCTTTTTGATAGACTACCACAGCAGGAATATGGGTTCAAAGCTTAATTGTGGCTCATTGGGAATTGCCGTGATTTTGCGATGTGTGGCAGCACATTTCGCGCCGGGAAACACGATGTTTCACAGTATTGCACGGCAATTCCCAGAGAACCTGTTTATTCAATTGTGCTCTACTTCTTGTCCGGATATCTGTAACCATTACGATGGGGAAAGTTTGTACTTTTTCCCATCCACTTGCCCCTAACCCTCATCCCCAAACTTGATGTACTCGATCAGCAGCATCAGCGTCATCCCCTGGCCGTAGAGAGTAGGATAGCAGGCCAGATCGTTATAGTCTTCGATGACCTTCATGATCGGTGTGCCGCCTGATACGCCGGTGATGGCTCCTTCGGGTGTGAGCCTCTGTAGCAAGCCATCAATAGACTTTTCGGCTGCCGGCAGGTAGGTCGATGGGAGGATGCCCTGCCGGATGGCTTTCATGATGCCACAGGCAATCCCCGCGCTGCCTGAAGATTCCTGGTAAAAATCCGGACGATCCATAATGGTGTGCCACAAGCCGTTATCGGCCTGGTATGTCAGTAAGCCGTCAACCAGGCGTCGATATCGCTCGCCGATCTCTGCGGGAACAGCATCCATCTCGCACAAGACCATTGGCGCTCCGATGGTGATCCAGGCATTGCCGCGCGCCCAGCGTCCACCCGATTTGTGGCTCTTCTCTTTGCAGTTGTACCCGTGAAACAGAACACCGGTCTCCGGGTCCTGGAGATATTGCAGGTGAAGCAGTAATTGTTGGACTGCTTCCTCGGTGTAGCATGTTTCTCCGGTCAGCCTGCCCAACCGGGCCAGGAAAATGACGACCATGAAGATGGTATCCGCCCAGATCTCTTCTTCCAGATCGTGTCCGTGCTGGATCGCTCCAACGCTGGTACGAATGAGGTTCTTGATAATCCAATCGCCATAATCCTCAGCTATATCACGATATTCTTGATTGCCTGTCCAGCGATACATATCGGGAAAGATGGTGAACGGCACCATCGAATTGACATGCTGGAATTTGCTGGCCTGGTGTTTGTTCCGATCGATCCAACTGATCAGGTAGTCCAGCACATCCTGTCGCTTGCATAGATCGTAATAGGCGGAGATGGCAGTCAGGCCGACACCCGGATTCCAGTTCCAGACATCGATGTTCGTTCCCCACGCCTCGCTGTCAACGTTGACACCGCTGACCTGTTCCGATAAGCCGCTGTGATCGGCGATCATGAATTGGTAAATCCGCTCGGCGGCTTCTTTTAAGCCCGATATGTCTTTTGTTACACGCATGCTTTGCACTCCTTTGGAAATGGGGCTCAACGCGGAAAGGTGGGATATTCTAACGAATGTTTTTCCTGCTAATCCGCGTAGATTGGTTTTTAGCTGACGCATTTGTTGGTTTAATATTCAGGTTTCTTGTTATACTAATATTGATCTTCTCCGAGCCATTATATCACTCAAACACAGATCGTCCTGGAAATCCGGCCTGGCCTGTATAGCAGACGATTCTGTTGACTTGTCCTGTCTTCATGGGAGTGATCAATGCTCACAATGCTCACCGATAGAGATGAAAGCAGCCTCTCTCTTTCCAGAGCTTTTCACTCATCACCCAAACGACTGCAAGTTGTCTATCACTCGTCACTATTTTCAAGGAGATTGTCATGAAAAACCATGCATTGTTAACCGCAAACTCAGGCTTGAATACGCTGCCCTACAATCCCTGCGCCCTGCTCGATTTCGCTTTGCTCAAGCTGGGAGCAGGCGAGGAATATTCCGGCAACACAGGAGATCGCGAGTTCCTGGCGGTCATTCTGGGCGGCAAGGCCACATTTGAAATTGGCAACATCGTTTTCGAGCAGGTTGGTGGTCGCCCAAATGTTTTTAACGGTAAGCCGCATTCAGTCTACCTGCCTGCGGGCGTGGACTTCTCGGTCCGGGCTGAGGGAGCAGTGGAAATTGCTTTGCCCAGCGCGCCGAGCGACTCGGCCATCGAGCCGTATGTGATCGAGCCATCGC
Source organism: Anaerolineae bacterium (assembly GCA_016928235.1). GTDB lineage: Bacteria > Chloroflexota > Anaerolineae > Aggregatilineales > UBA3940 > JAFGMS01. The sequence continues at coordinate 31,530 of JAFGLD010000366.1, forward strand.
GCGTTGCCAACGGAATCTGGGGCGCTGCCAACTTCAAGCGTTACTATCATCAGATCCTGACGTTGGCTTCCCAGCCGGATCTGCCCGCCCGTCGTCTGATCGTCGGCGAAACCTTTACCCCCAGCGGCAACTGGAGCACCTTCCCTCCGCACAAGCACCAGGTCGAGGATTTGCCCCGCCAGGCCTTCCACGAAGAGATGTATTATTTCAAAGTCAGCCCAACTGACGGCTTTGGCCTTTGCCATTACTATAACGAGGAGGGTGAGGAAGAGAACTTCACCGTGCGCGATAACTCCATCCACATGATGGCGAAGGGCTATCACACAGTTGTCAGCGCGCCGGGATATACCACCTATTATCTGTGGTTCCTGGCCGGTGAGCAGCGCGTCCAGGCTACGGTCGATGATGCTGCCTTGAGCTGGGTGGGCCGCACCGTTCCGATGCTCAAAGAACTGGGAGGCTGAACGATGACTATCCTCGAGGCTTTTCGGCTGGATGGCAAAGTCGCCCTGGTCACCGGCGCCGGCCGTGGGTTGGGTCAGGCTATGGCCATCGGCCTGGCCGAAGCCGGTGCCGACATCGCCGGGCTGGATATAGGCGAGAGCAGTGAGACCTGCGAGCAGGTCAAGGCGCTCGGTAGACGGTATCACACAGTTGTGTGCGACCTGGGCCAATCCGGCGTGGAACAGCTTTCTGACATCATCGATGATGTAGCGCGGCAGTTGGGTCGCCTGGATATCCTACTCAACAACGCCGGGATCATCCGGCGCGCCCCAATTTTCGATTTCAGTGAAGAGTACTGGGATGATGTGCTCCAGATCAATCTCAAGGCCGTCTTTTTCCTCTCGCAGGCAGCTGCTCGCCACATGGCGTCTCAGGGTGGGGGAAAGATCATCAATATTGCTTCGATGCTTTCCTTCCAGGGCGGTATCCTGGTGCCTTCATACACAGCTGCCAAGAGCGGGGTAGCCGGCATCACAAAAGCGCTTGCCAACGAGCTTTCCGGGAAGAACATCAATGTCAATGCGATTGCGCCCGGCTACATGGCAACCGACAATACGGCCCCACTGCGCGCCGATTCTGCTAGAAGTCAGACCATCTTGGATCGTATTCCAGCCGGACGTTGGGGCGAGCCCGCCGATCTGAAAGGGATAACTGTTTTCCTGGCATCTGCTGCATCCGATTACGTGCATGGAGCAGTGATGCCGGTCGATGGCGGTTGGCTGTGCCGCTAAAGTCATTGTGATCTGTTTTCAGTGATCGGGCAACAGCTCTTCACAAGGCAATCTCCGGCTCAAAAGATATGATGAGATCGGGACATGGGCTGATGCTGATCACTGAAAACCTTTTTATGACAGGTGACTGACGAGTAAAAAGCGCGTCATAGAGAACTTTTGGGATGGTTCATCCAGTTGTGATGAAAAGCGAGATATCTGCGGGTTACGCTAACACACTTCTCCGGAGCTGTATCCGGGATTCATTATGGGATGCCTCTGTTGTTCGATCGGATTCCCGCCCCACGCTTTCGCCCCCTTCTTCGCGAGGGCAGGCTCGGCAGGAATTTCGCGGGAATGACCTACTTATTTGAGAATGGCATGACTTTTCCCTACATGCCTCCAAATGATCTCATTCTATGTCACAACCGCGTGACCCATCCCGAACTTTTTGACTCGTCACTCATCACTATTTTCAAGGGAGTTTGTCGATGGGACAGAGAATTGTTACTTTTGGCGAGATCATGTTGAGATTATCGCCGCCGGGCTTTCTTCGTTTTTCACAGGCGCACAGCTTCGATGCTGTCTACGGCGGCGGCGAGGCTAACGTGGCTATCTCGTTGGCTAATTATGGTTTGCCAGTCGATTTCGTCACACGCTTGCCGAACAATGACATCGGAGAGGCTTGCCTGGCGAGTATCAGGCAGTATGGCGTGGGGGTCGATCAGATTGCGCGGGGCGGCGAGCGGCTCGGCATCTACTTCCTCGAAATGGGCAGTATGCAGCGGGGCAGCAAGGTGGTTTATGATCGAGCCTATTCGTCCATCTCTACCATCGAGCCGGGCATGATCGATTGGCCGACCGTGTTTGCCGGTGCCGGCTGGTTCCACTGGACCGGGATCACCCCGGCCATTTCTGCCGGTACTGCCGAAGTTTGCCTGGAGGCTGCGCGGACTGCCAGACAGATGGGGCTGACCGTCTCTTGCGATCTAAATTATCGGAAGAACTTGTGGAAGTGGGGTAAGAAGGCCGGCGAGGTCATGCCGGAGCTGGTTCAATGTTGCGATGTCGCTATTGGCAACGAGGAAGATGCCGACAAGGTCTTCGGCATCAGGGCGCCGGAGAGCGATGTAACCGCCGGGAAGGTCGAGGCTGACACCTATCAATACGTTTGTCAGATGCTGGCGGAACGTTTCCCCAACCTTAAGACGATAGCCATCACCCTGCGCGGCTCGATATCTGCCAGCCACAATACCTGGTCAGGTGTGCTGTGGCATCAGGGCGCATTTTACATGGGATCTCAATTCGATGTCACCCACATCGTCGATCGGGTGGGGGGCGGCGATGCATTTGGCGGTGGTCTGATCTATGGTCTGCATGCCTATGGCGAAGACTATCAGCGGGCACTCAACTTTGCGATAGCAGCCTCATGCCTCAAGCACTCCATCTTTGGCGATGTGAACCTGGTCACCGTCGATGAAGTCGAGAAGCTGATGTCCGGCGACGCGTCGGGGCGTGTGTCTCGATAGATCGACGATCAACATGTGACTTATCACGAATAGTTACAAACTAAAATTCATCACTTTGGAAAGGCGAAATACCAATGGCTCGTTTTACTCGTTTGGAAGTCTATCAGGCCATGATCGAATCAGGTCTGGTGCCGTTGTTCTATCATCCCGATGTCGAGGTTGGTAAGCAAGTGATGGAAGCCGGCGCAGCCGGTGGAACGCAGGTATTGGAATTTACCAACCGGGCCGATATGGCTTACGATGTTTTCAAGCAGTTGTCTCTATATGCCATTGAGACCAGGTCTCCGTTGATTTTAGGAGTGGGATCGGTTGTCGACGCGCCAACTGCGGCGATGTACATCGGAGCGGGGGCTAATTTTATTGTCAGCCCGCTTCTCAACCCCGAAGTGGCGCGCCTGTGCAACCGGCACAAGGTGCCTTACCTGCCGGGCTGTGCCACGCCAAGCGAGATATCCCAGGCCGAGGAGCTGGGCGCCGAGATCATCAAAATCTTCCCGGGCAACACGGTAGGAGGGCCTGATTTTGTCAAGGCTATTCTGGGGCCTTGTCCCTGGACAAGTCTCATGCCCTCAGGTGGCGTCGATGTTAACGAGGAAAACATCCGAGGCTGGATCGAGGCGGGAGCTTGTTGCCTGGGAATGGGATCGAAGCTGATATCCAAATCGCTGGTGGCTTCCGGCGACTATCAGGGTATTGCCAATAACATTACGCAAGTGCTGGCCTGGATCGCCGCGGCGCGAAAATAGCCGGTGGGTGGCGCTGTTACATCCTGAGCATCGATCGGATAATGAGTGTCTTCCCGGCATGAAAAATAAAATCAGGCTATACTAGCCTTGCATCATCTTTGCGGCCTGGTCGCAATATATGGATAGGTGCTGTGGCAACTCGTTTTAAGGCTTACCCTCGATACACTCCCTCTGTGCCCACGCGGGTACGGAAGATGATCGCCTACGTCTGGATCCTCGGCGCGATGGCGCTGCCGTTGGCCGGCGTCACCGCTATTGTGCAGGGTGTTAGCACGCTGCCTCTTGGGGATGACCAGCCGACCTATCAGGTGAAGTCCGGCGATTCTCTCTCGCTGATCGCGCTGCGTTACGGCGTTACGGTCGATGAGTTGGTGCAGACTAACGGCCTATCTAACCCAGACATGATCTACATTGGGCAAGTATTGGTTATCCCGAACCAGCAGCCTCAAGTCTCCGAAATATCCGGGGTCTCGGGGCAGATTTACACCATTCAGGCAGGAGAATCCCTGGCCATGATTGCCCAGCGATATGGTGTGTCGACCGATCAAATTCTGGCAGCCAACAATCTACCTAATGTCAACAGCATCTATGCCGGGCAGCAGTTGACTATCCCTGATCCGGTTGCGACACCTGCTGAAAAACAGGAGGGCGTGGCTTACACCCTCCAACGCGGCGATTCTCTTTACCGGGTTAGTCTGGTGTACGGTGTCATGGTCGATGATCTATTGGCGGCTAACAGCCTATCCAACCCTAATGCCATCTACCCTGGCTTAATCGTTCGTATCCCCATATCAGGTGAGCCTGATGCTGTTGTTGCTCCTGATGTCATCCCGGCAGAGACAGCTGAAAACACCGGTGGACGTACATACACGGTCAAGATGGGAGATACGCTTTCCCATATTGCCGTTAATTACAGTGTTACGGTGGATGGCATCGTTGCAGCCAATGGGCTTTCACGCGCTGACCGCATTTACATCGGCCAGACGCTCAACATCCCGGAGGCGGGCGCGACGGCCCGGCCTTATCCGGCCCAGGCTGCCGTCTCGCACCGGGTCAAGTCGGGCGAAACGCTTTCCGAGATCGCTCTGCGTTACGGTGTGAATATCCACACACTGGCCGTTGCCAACGGCATTCAGAACCCGGCCCGCATTTACATCGGCATGATCCTCTCGATTCCATCAGCTCAGACTGGCTCAAACAGCGTTCGCTATGCCAGTGTTGGCGAAGGGGTGTGCTCGAACGTCGAGTTAAGCCAGACGGGGACAGGGTACTTCATCCGGCCCACACGTGGCTACATTGTCTCGCAGCGATTCCTGCCCTGGCATGCCGGTATCGACCTGGCGACCGATACCGGTATGGATGTTTATGCGGCTGATGGTGGGACAGTCGTCTTTTCAGGCTGGAACTCGGCCGGTTATGGAAATCTGGTCATCCTCGATCATAACAACGGTTGGCGTACCTATTATGGTCACCTCAGCAAGATCGAGGTAGCGTGCAACCAGTGGATTCCGCGCGGCAGTATCATCGGTGAGGTCGGCAGCACCGGCAACAGTACCGGCCCTCATCTGCACTTCGAGATGCTGCGCTTTGGTATCTCGGTTAACCCGGAGGGATACATCCGATTTTAGACTCGGTCAGTATCGATCACTCCAGCTCACGCTGCCTCTTGATCTCGGTCTCCAGGGTAAAGCATTCATAGCTCAGACTGCCTTCGTCATCGTAACGGCTCAGTATGGTGATTGCCTGGTCGCATTTGCTCAAGGCTTTGTCAACTCTGCCGATTGATTGGTTATATGTCATCTGGTTGATGTAAATCTGAGCGATTGTCCAGCGCGCCCCAGCGTCAATTGTTATAACTGATGCTCTCGCATAGCCCCTCAGTGCTTTCCAGCGATTTCCCTTTTCCCATTCCTGCTCTGCCTGCCTGAACATACTGGCCGGCTCGACGTGTTGAATGCCTGCTCCGGCGGTTGCCAATAGGATGATTGTGCCAATGGATATGGCAGCCAACAGACCCAAGGAAAGCTTTTTCGTCATCGTTCTTCCCATCCTAATGAGCTACTGTGTATATGCTGCCGTTGGGCGGGTAGCCGGTGCGATCGATAGGGCGTGGCAGCAGGCCGAAATCGGTGTATCCCAAAGCTTTGATCTTGCCCAACAGGTCATAGCGCGAATCGACGATAGCCTGAAGCGTATTGGGTCGCCCGGCATGTAGTAGGATGATTGGATAGTCCGGCGCGTCTGATAGCCCGTCGAGCACATTGTCGATGATGGTTTGGGGGGAGACTCCATAACCATCATGGGCATCGATATCCCAACCATAGTAGTACCAATCTCGATATTCAGGGAAGGGGGTTGCCGGGAAAGGGCCGCCAGGTGCCCGCAGCAGTGGCTCGAAGCTGATACCCAGGTTGTTGAGCGCCTGCTCCTGCTGGATGATATTGGTCCGGATATCGAATGTATTGCTGTGCCAGAGATCTTCCGGGTGAGCGATACTGCCATGGTACCAGCCATGCAATCCTACTCCAAAACCACCTTTATCGATCAGCTCCACCACTCTTTCGCCATCCAATGATGCAATAGGTACCAGGTCGCCGGGGCCGGATTGGCAGGTAAAGTAAATGCCGCCCCATGAGTTGTTTCGATCGGCGCCGTTGATGAAAAACGTTGCCTGAACCCCTTGCTGCTGGAGGAAAGCAACCAGTTGAGGCGTGTAGAACGGGTCGGGTCCATCATCGAAGGTTAAATAGACAGGTTTCGTAGTTGAGGTGGAGGAAATATCTGACGCCGGGGGCGATGCCAGGAGCGACGGTGGGATTGGTTGTGGCTGTACTGTTGGCGATGCCGTTGCGGTCGGCTCGGCTGATACCTCGATGGATGACAATAACTCGGCTTCAACGGTCACTTTCCATGCCGGGCTGTATTCACCCCAGTTGCCCATGCTGTCGCCGGTTCGAACGCGCCAATAGTAGGTTCCGTTGGGCAGTGTCTTCCTGGGCGTGTACGTCGAGCGGGTGGGCTGAGCGTCGGCGACCGTACTGGAGAAATCGGTGTTGTCATCTATTTGAATACGGTAACGCGCGGCGTTTTCCACATCCTCCCAATCGAAAGGTGGGGTGAAGTCGGATGTGGTCGAGCTGTTGGCGGGGGCGAGCAGGGTGGGGGCAGGTGGCAAAACCCCATCAACGTACACTATCCAGACTGGGCTATAGTCACCCCAGTTACCCATCCCGTCGTTGGTTCTCACGCGCCAGTAGTAGGTGCCATTGGACAGTGGCTTGTTGGGCGTGTAGATTGAGCGAGTGGGCTCGGAATCGGCAGCTGGGCTGGAGAAATCGGCGTTGTCATCGACCTGGATGCGGTAATGATCGGCGCCGGGCACATCCTCCCAATCGAAGGAGGGGGTGATGTCGGCGGTCGTCGAGCTGTTGGCGGGGGCGAGCAAGGTCGGGGCAGGCGGCAAAACCCCATCGACGCACACTGTCCAGGCTGGGCTATAGTCACCCCAGTTACCCATCCCGTCGTTGGTTCTCACGTGCCAGTAGTAGGTGCCATTGGCTAGTGGCTTGCTGGGGGTGTAAGTCGAGCCGGTGGGCTGGGAATCGGCAGCCGGGCTGGAGAAATCGGCGTTGTCATCGACCTGGATGCGGTAATGATCGGCGCCGGATACGTCCTCCCAATCGAA
>JAFGLD010000367.1 GCA_016928235.1 Anaerolineae bacterium
TCTTACGTTTTACATATTTACATATTCACGTTTTATGCTTTACACGATATTGCACTCATCCGGCAAAAACTTATCTGGACAACTATAGATAACGTTCCCAGTTGGGCCTGAGAGTAGACTGATGGGTAAGGTAATAAATTCTCATTCCTCAATCTCTCACGGTTGACGGCCCGGTACTCAGCGATATTTTCAAGGGGAGTTTGTTTTCATGTCCAATTCGATCAAAGCAGCTGCCATTCAGATGAACGCCGAGCCCGGTTCGGTGACCGAGCGTCTCGCGCGGGCCGAGATGCTGATCACGCGGGCAGCCAGGGCTGGAGCACAGCTCGCTGTTCTGCCTGAAGTGTTCAATACCGGCTATACCTACTCCGATGCCAATTACAGCCACGCTGAGCCCCTCGATGGATTGACTGCTCGCTGGATGAAAGGTGTAGCTGCCCGCCACAATATCCACATCGCAGGAACATTTCTCATGCTCGGCGAGGAAGACATCTACAACACGATGTTGCTCGTCGAGCCCAAAGGCCGGGTCTGGTGCTACAACAAGAACTATCCCTGCCTGTGGGAACGTGCTTATTTTCACGAGGGCTCATCCATCACTGTGGCCGATACATCTCTTGGGCAGGTGGGGATGATGATTTGCTGGGATATGGCCCATCCCGAACTCTGGGATCGCTATGCGGGCAAGGTTGATGTGATGCTTGTTGCCAGCTGTCCGCCTAACCTTGGCGATTCCACAGTCACCTTGCCTGGTGGAATTCGAATCAAGGCAGATCAGGCCAGCCCCATCATACGGTTTATGTTTCGGCTGGCACATGATGCTTTTGGGGAAAAGCTGCGCCACCAATCTTCCCGAATGCGTGTTCCTGTGGTTGCGTCCGGCGTAACCGGCTCGTTTTCATCTCACCTTCCGCTCCCCCGGCTCTCGCTGGCGTTGCTGGCGCTGGCCTCGCCTGCCTTGTGGCGTTATTTCCCGCGGGCTGCCGAGAGCCGCATCGAGAGCGGTTTTTACCAGGAGACCTACATAGCGGATGCCAACGGCAAGATGCTCGATCAGGTGCCCGCCGGCAGCGAGAACTATGCATTATCCGAAATCTATCTGGCCGATGCGCCGCCTCAGCCGACCGGACGACAACCCGGCTTTGGCCTTACCCCACTACCTTATCTGATCGATGCTCTATTTAACGCGGCCGCTACCCCACTCTATCGACGCAAGATACAGGCTTACTACGGCTCACGTATGTCCCCGATCAGGCCGGTGACGCGGCGGTGGATCGGCGCATCACTGGCTGCGTTGGCATCCGGTTTCTTGTTGGGGCGGCTGCTCGCGCCGCGCCGGGTTAAGATCGTCAAAGTTCCTGAGCCGATCAAAGAGACACTACCGCCGATCGAAACACTCAGCCCTCTGCAATTTGAGCCTGCTATCAGGTATAAACAGAAGCTTACCGGGGGTAAACGATTCGAGCTGGCCCAGTTGCTGCTATCAACGGCAATTCATGTGAGCAAGCTGCTATTGGAACACAAGCACCAGGGGAAGAACAAAGACATCGACAAAAGCACCGCGGAATAATCATCCTACCCCTGGATTGTCTGCTCGACGCGGCCCCGAGGGACTGGTCGATGACGTCTGGCAGCAGTCAAAGCAACCCCTGACGCGGTTGATTACCAGGCTGCGCAGATTTGACCCTCAGGCCAGGCATGTTTGTAGGTATATGCATATTTTGGTCGATAGTCGTCAGCCATTGGAAGTCTCCTCATATAGTTCCCTTTCCTATACCCTTTTAGGACACAGGTGGGTCTGTTTTGTACAGGTCAAGCTGTACGGGATGAACTACTGCACCCCTTATCCCGTTGCTGATAGCGTTCGGGATTACTTTGTGAGCATAGTCGCCCAGTTTCATGTCCGTAGGATACCACAAAGGGCATAAATGAACATCAATTGCGTGAACGTTTACGATACTGACCAAGACTATCAAACCAAGCAGATTACCCATCCCACGGATGTCAATGCCCACACTGAGCCGGTGCCGGTCGATGCTATCGACACCGGCAAAGCGTGTAGACAGCCAGGCAAGACTGGCAAAAGACAGGCGCCTCAGCCGACATGATAAACCTCAACTCACTCATGGTTTTCCGTGCCGACCACGCCATTCTCGCGGGCTACCCCTAAATCGAAAGCTAACAGATGAGTAGTTACCCAATGTATTGCGTCATCGTTCCTAAACTTTATGGGGCGCGTTTCATCCATTAGACTTTATCAGAAATAGCTGAGTTACGCATAACATAAGCCGGATTTTAAGCATAGCATGCCTATAGTCTACTACACCTCATGGACTTTCAACTCCCTGGAGACATCCTATGATGTTGTTAGGCATTTGTAAGCTAACCCGGCAATTGTGAAAGTGGCCTTATGCTATACTGCTAGTTACAGGAGAAAGTCCGTTAGGAACGACAATCTGACAACATCCCAGGTCTGAGACAGCAAAGCGGCTAAGAGGGAATGTTATTTGGTCTTCGTTTCTCACGAGAAAGGGTGGGGGGTGAAAATATGATGCGGTTGTCATAGAAAGGAGACCCCCATGTGGCAAAATGCTCTGCCCAGGTATTTGCTGCTCTCAATGGTTTCTATTGAGGCGCAGAGATGTCTGCCTGTCCACTTGACCTGTAATCTTTTCCCCAGGGTTTGTTGCCGGGCACCCGTTTAGTCCCGACACTTTCCAGATCTACCGGCATTCTTGGATGATTGTACCAAGAGTAAGAGAGCCACTTAGCTATGGGCGATTTGTCGGCGAGAGACCACAGGTCTGGGCATTCTCAGCTTGTTATCAAAGCATCACATTGAGCTTATGGCGTTGCGGTTGTAACGTTGCCACAAAGAGAGGATATAACTATGGCCTCATTAGCAGAGGATATTCTGATAGTTGATGACGAACCTGATGCTCGTCTGATTTTGAAACTGATTTTGCGCAGGGTTCTGAGATATCCGGTCCGGGAGGCGAGCAGCGGTGCTGAAGCTCTAGAGCTTGTCTGCCAGCAGACACCTCGCCTGATTATTCTCGACCTGACCATGCCGGATTTGGATGGTGTGACCTTTCTACAGCAGGTACGCGCCAATGATGGGATGGCCAAGATTCCTGTGGTGGTCTTCACAACCTATCCTCTGACAGAACAGCAGGTCAAAGATCTATGTATTCCGGCGGGAATGGTTATTCAGAAGGGCAATATTAAAGCTGACAAGCTGGGCGAGATCATTCTGTCGGCGCTGGATGGTGATCGACTCCTGATGTGAATGCATGCAAGCTGTTTCTTGAGAAGAATCTCAGGTCTTGGTAGCTCACTCAATCTCCAGGTGATTTGCTTCTTGAGCCGGTGACTGCTATTGTTTGTAGTGTGTCTTCCTGAGACACACAACTGAGTGTAGGATTATCAGACTCAAAACGTTGATGGAGGCTAGACCATGAGCGCTTCACCAATTTTGATTGTGGAAGATGAGCCGGACGGGCAGTTGCTGGTATCCAGGATGCTGGCTGTTGTTGGTATCAATGTTGAGGTAGCGTCTGATGGAGAGACAGCCTGGAATATGCTGGGAACCAAATCTTACAAAGCTGCCATTGTCGATCTGGCCTTGCCGGGTATGGACGGTGTTGAGCTTCTAAGAAAGATTCGCTCAGACGCGGAATTAGCTGGCCTGCCTTGTATTGCCATTACCGCTTACCATACGCCTGAATTAAAGCAACAGGCGCTGACGGAAGGTTTCGATGCTTATTTTGCCAAGCCACTCGACCGGACATTGTTTTTGGGTGCTCTTGATGGTGTGATGAGTAAATAGCCCCCTGGCGGCATGATCTTCCCTGATTCTAAACATACAATTTATGGCTATTCTGACTCAGGCTGAATATGGCCTGGGTGTTTCCTTTTTACCCTTACATGCCCGAGTTCTGTTGCCGTTTATACGGTAAAAAGTGCTCCGGCTACAAAGGAATGTCAACACAACCTAGCCCATACAGATCGCGCACCAATACCTCGATCTGATCTTCGATGGTCTGGATGTCATGTTTGATGCCGGACAGTGCGCGCAGTCCGGCCAATGTGTCCAGGTGCTCCAGGCGCCGATCGTGACTATCGATATCAGGAAGCGGGATGCGCATCAGCTCTGGCTTGCCAAAACGCAGGTGACCGCCTCCAAGAGCTAGCCCACCAAAGATTGCCCGGCATATACGCCCCATTAGATGTGAGTTCAACACAGCGCATAGTGCTCCCAACGGCCATTGGGAATCGATGATAATGGTGGTCGATACACTGGCCTGAGACTGGCCGTGATCGACCACTGCCCGTGGTGTTTTGCCCAAGCCTGCTACGACGATCTTGTGGGCGGTGGCCTGTCCCCGTCGACGGGTTGTCAAGACATCGGCGGCTATAGCGGGGCGTTGGTAAGTGGTCTTGAGATAGCGCGCCGGGCGCTTTCCCCAGGCCGTGGCATGACGTTCGATCAGGCCACTGGTCAGCAGCCTGAAGGTGTCGTTTGGCAAATCGATCTCCGGCGCGTCGAAGATGGCAGGCCGCAGCGTGTAAGCCTCGCCGACTGCCAGTCCGCCGGCCAGAGTCGCCAGATCGCCAAGAGGCACTGCTTTCTCCCAGCAGTGGCGCAGCATATCCCAGTCGGGATCGAGCGCGCTGCTCCACGACTGCCCAGGGACGATCCGTAGATCGATTTGCGCAGCACGCCTCGGCAAGCCTGGAACAGACATGGCACCGGGGGCAAATGGCGGTGTCAGCCTGTCCGTCCATCGATAGATGTCCAGATTGTGGTCTGGGGAGGGTGGAATATTGGTGAGAATCACTGCCACGGGATAGACACTGGCTGCAAACAGGTTTTGCCGGCTGGCATCGAAGATGGCTTCGACGGTTGTATCCTGAGCAAGCCAGTCTCGCAATGGGCGGGCGTAGTCAGCGGACAGGAGTTTATTGGGCAGCACCAACCCGCATCGACCGCCTGTTTTACACAGCGTGACGGCCCGCTCGACAAACGGGACGGAAAGGTCGAAGCTTCCTTTGGCTGTGTGGTACCGGCTTCGCAGCGCGGATGGGTCGGATATGGATGTCCGTGCCCGCGCGATTGCGCTGGCGTAGGGTGGGTTGCCGATCACAATATCGAAGGGTGGGACAAACTCTTCTTGCCGGACATCATCGACCAGGGCATCGCCGTGGAGCAGGCGGTTGGAGAGCATACTGGGGGTTGTGCCGGGGCAGTTGGCCCATAACCATAGGCTGATCGCAGCTAACTTGACCGCGAGCGGATCGTTGTCTATCCCGTACAAGCAGTTCAGAGCTGCCCAGCGTGCCTGAGATTGACCTTGAGGAGCAGTGTTCTTTTTTAGCCGAGCCGTGATGACCCTGGCCACAGCAAGCAAAAAGTGACCGCTGCCCATTGCCGGATCGAGAATACGTGTTGGAGGTGAGGCAGATCGGAGCATGTAGCCGGCGATGATCTCGGCCAGGGACCAGGGTGTGTAGTAGCTGCCGCGCTGGCGCCTGCCGGCCATCAGGGCTGTGTAGACATCGCCCAGTAAGGTGACATTGACTGAAGCAAGGTCGATGTCCGGCAATTCCGACTGTGCATCCCCATTGGGTTCGAGACAGGCATCGTCCAGCCCTCTGGCGGCGGCCATCCGGCAGGCCAGGGCGATGAGTAATTGCCACAAGGTGTCTTCGGGCATTGTCGATGCCTTAGCTTGTGCCAGCATGGCAGGGTAAGAGTGCTTGATCAGAATATGCTTGAGATGTTTGTTGTTCATGGTTTTTAGGTATCGTTGTCCAGATAAGGTTTTTCGACACTGTTCGATTGTAGTTGCCACATCTGCCGTTGCAACCACAATCGAACAGTGTCGAAAAAACCTCACAACGATACCATGACCGCTTTTGCGGGCATCTGCCGGTCTTGCAACTGGCTCTGCTTAGTCCAGCAATTTGAAAGAATCCAAAAACTCACTGACTTTCGCAGACCTGGTACCATCTCCTGATGTAACAATGACTTGATACAACCTGTTATCGACCAGATAGATGTTCGCGTAGAGGACAATGTCATCGTCTGAGGAATCAATCTCCAAAGCTCTTCCAGGATACCCGTTGATCGTGATAGACGTCTCGCTCAAGATTGTCCCATCGCCGGCAGCCCCATCTCGCGCAAAATCCAAAAGCATCTCGGCGTCAGTACCCTCAATGATATCCTGAGGAAAATCCGAATATCCCACAAGATACGCATCACCCCAATCCTCAACAGAAAACATATGTATATCTGTGCCGTCAGTTGTCGTCTGGGTTTCTTCAGTAGGAGTGCCAGGCATCAGCACAGAAAATTTCCCTTCATCCGAAACAAATTCTGTAGGCGGTGTAGCAGATAGCTGGCATCCGAATATGGTCATGGCTACCGCTAAAAGAATTACAAGCTTGACTTTCATGATGATGTCCTTTCAATAGTGTTAGGAATGGGAATGTATATACTTAATCACTGATGGTCAGTATCACCGACTCAACTGGGAAAGCGATTTAACTCTCCATTTCATAGGGAAAAAATTATCCAGCGCGTCAATCTGGTAACCAACAAGAGAATGAAGACGTCAACAACGCCATTCTTGGCGCCGTCTACAAATCCGGCCAGCAGGAAGTATATCATCAGCTGAATTTTTGGGCACACCAGCTATGTCAAAAATACTTCTATTTGTTGTTCCTTCTGTTATACTATCACTTCAATTCGTTCTGTTGATGAAAGTGTCTTCATGGAATTATTTTCCCAACTCGCCATCGGTCTTATTTTTAGCAGCTTGATTGGCCTTCTGGCTCATAGACGTCGCTCATTATCCGGGAGCGGTGTTGTCGGAGCGGTGATCGTCGGCACAGCCATCTTTGGCTTCGGCGGATGGGCCTGGGGACTGACGCTGATCACCTTTTTCGTGACATCCAGCTTGCTTTCGCACTACAAAGCATTGATCAAGGAGAAGCTGGCCGAGAAGTTCGACAAGGGGCACCAGCGAGATCTCGGTCAGGTGCTTGCCAATGGGGGGGCAGGAGCGATTATAGCGGGGATCTATGCCATCCAGCCCAACCCTCTGCTGCTGGCTGCTTTTGCTGGGGCAATGGCAACCGTCAATGCTGACACATGGGCCACCGAGCTGGGGGTGCTGGCCAAGAAGCCGCCTCGCCTGATTACCACCGGGCGTGAGGTCGAGGTAGGAACATCGGGCGCAGTCTCACTACTGGGGATGCTGGCCTCGATGGGAGGATCGCTGGTGATTGGCGTAGCATTGGCGGGTTTTCTGGCCCTCGAATCAACCTTCGTGGGAGGACGATATATTGTACCCCTGCTGCCTCTGGTCGGCGCGGCACTGGTCGGCGGTCTGACCGGATCACTCTTCGATAGCCTTCTGGGAGCGACGGTTCAGGCCATCTATCACTGTCCAAACTGTCATAAGGATACCGAGAAAACACTCCACACTTGCGGCACATCGACGCACCTGGTGCGCGGACGACAATGGCTCAACAACGACGTGGTGAACTTGATCAGCTCATTGCTTGGGGCATCTGTCGCGGTGGCCTGTTGGTATATTGGTCTGAGCCCCAACTAAGGCACAATTAGCCTCACCAGCCACAACACCAATCCGGTGAGCAGCGGCACACTCAAGTTGTCGGTTCCTGCCGGGGACAAACCCTCAGCCAGCGTTGCGACGATTGTCCCGACCATGCTCATGACGATCAGCATCACACCGGTTTGAGCAATACTGTTGGGGCTGAGCATCGATCCGGGCAGGAAAGCCAACGTGCCGAGCATCACCAGAAAGCTGAGAATCGCCATGGCTGCCGAGCCCTCCCATGAGCGAGTATGACCGAGGATCGTGTACTGATGGCGGCCCCATCTGACGCCAACGATGCTCGCCATGGCGTCGCCCCAGGTCATAGCCATAACAGATGCCGTTGCAATGGGCGCGTAGTCGATCGTGCCTCCTGTGCGCCACAGCAGGCCGTATAAGAGAGTAATCGAAGCGGCAAAGTAGACTGTGCCTGGGGTGGATTTCCCGGTGTCCATCGCCTTGAAGGTCTGCCGACGATAGAAGAGGTAGTTGAGCACGACGAAGGTGGCGAAGGGTACAATCCCAAAATACCAGTGGTCGAAGAAATAGAGGATTCCCCACACCCACATCCCCGCGCCGATGTGGATGATCTTGCGCGTGAAACTTTGTGGCCATTGGAGCGATTTGCCGACAGCCTCCACACCCAATAACATCCCAAAGGCATAGACATAAGACAAGATCAGGCCAATGATATCTCCCTGTGTCATGATGATCTCCTCGATGCTGATTGATATCTGATTAGCGCAGCAGCCGTCTTGACTATAGCTCTTGCTCGGGATCTTCAGAACATTCCAGGCTACATTGTCTCAACAGGTCGGGGATGAATCCAAATCTTGTCCGATAACGCTCTGTAAGCACCAGATCATACTCATGCCGCTCCAGATGCCTACGACCACTTAGCCAGTATGCGACGGCGCGGTGATGCCCATCATCTACCTGAAGTGTGCCATCCTCAGCTTCACTGATACGGATAGGGGGAATATAGTCCCCATTGTGTATGGCCTCTATGAGAGCCGGAATCTGCTCCACTTGACGCAACTTGCGTTGGGAAACATATAGTATTGCGATGTCCATAGACACCTCCGTCGGAAGACGGAGGCAGGACCATCACGTTGTCGTAATTGCATGAAAATACACATGGCGACTTTTGTTTCCTTAATCAATTGCCGGTTTCTAAGAAATGGGGATCAAATAACTTTTCCCGGTTGAGACTGCAATAGGGATTATGGATGGGTAAGCTAATAAATGCCCATTTTTAAACTTGGGCCATTATATTGGACTTCGGTCAAATTTGCGAGTGACGGCATGGTTCATAGTACGGGTAATCGAGGTTTTTGGGATGGTACACGGGGCCGTGATATAGAAAGAGATTATTTGTGAACATGTTGAGGAATAACATGACATTCCCGGACCGGCTTGTCATTCCCGCGCAGGCGGGAATCCACCGGTACACAGGGCATTCCCTCAAAGTATTCCGGATGCTGCCTTGGAGAAGCATGTTCTTTTGCATTGACGTAGCCCACAAATATCTCGCCTTTTGTCA
>JAFGLD010000028.1 GCA_016928235.1 Anaerolineae bacterium
ATACTCGACGATCGCGTTTTTGCATTAGTCGACACAGGGTCTCTTCTCAATAACTTGGGGTAGTTCCTTGGCTTTTTAACCGTCGACCTGTGGTTTGCCTCTAAACACTGATCACCAAGAATGAGCTTGACGGATCATTGAGAAGATACGCCGGCACCGTGGGGGTGAGGTCAAATGGCGCTCCTTACACGCGCTATTGCTACCATACTGCTGCCATACTGCTGCCATACTCCTGGTCTCGCCACCCTGTGTCCTGTCCCCTTCCGCCTATCCTGGGCATCTTCTCAATCATTCGAGGAACATCACTATTCAGCGGTTAGCTGTTAGCTGTAAATTAAAACTCATCACTCAAAACTGTCAAGCGGCCGGCACCAATAACTGAATAGTTACCGAGGAACAATGTCTCTGTCACGATATTTTTGCACATAAAAAGGTATTGAAGAACGTGCCTCTACCCCTTTTTATTGAGAACAGGAGCGGCTGCGATAGGCGTAAGCTACAGGTCACCTGAACAGCACAATGGTAATAGAGAACCCGGCACAATTGTCTGTTAGACTTTACCGACAACAGGCGTACTTCACGGCTTATTTCATGCGTAACCCGGTGATTTCCAATAAAGTCTATTCACTAATCTCAAACTCGTCTTGCAGTTTACCATTGACGTCGTAAAGAAAAACCGTATAGCCGACATTCCAGACAGCATTGTTCAAACCCCAATAGAGGACAACAGGCGTATTCTCCCCTGCTCCCGTAAAGACTGTTACACCACCTCCTGTAAACAATTTGAATGTTGGAAATACAAATTTATCTTCGTCATCATTGGTGAGACGCCATCCAGCCAGATCGACGGGTGAGCCCTCATTGACGATCTCGACGGCCTCACGTGTCACATCGCCAGGATAGAATACACGAACGATATGAACACTGACTGAGCCCGAAGGCAATGCAGTGGTCGTCGCGATAGGATCAGGAATGTTGCGGGTTGGAACGGATGTACCCGTGGGAACTCCGATAGATGTTGGCGTAGGAATCCCACAAACCGGAATGACCAACACCTGTGCAACAGAAAGAAAGTCCGGGTTGAACTCCGGATCGACCATCTCGTTGATGGTGATCACATCGTCAATGGACACACCATAATGATCCGAGATCACACCCAGGGTTTCACCACTCGCGACAAGATGCTCAGGATTCTCGCAAGCAACGGAAGGGGTAGTCGGCTCAGGCGCCCGCGTGTTTTCTCCTTCTTCCGTGTCGCCGGCCTGTGATATAGGTGGCCGGGTGGCGCGCGGAGGGATCATTGCCGTACTGCCGTGTGTCGGCAACACAATGGTGCGCGGCTGCGACGCCTGCCGGGTATCCCAAACAGACAACACTAAAAGCGTAACTGCCAGAGAAACAAGCGCCGGCGCAATAATTAAGATCAGAATAGTGCGGCTTTTTGTCATATTTTTACCTGCTCAGATGTTACTAAGATCGGAGAAAGCATCTGCAAAATTCGCCGATGTACGTTATCCTAGCACAAGCCTTCAAAAATGCCTAACATCTGACGATCAAGATTCTGCACGGCAAGGAGATCCCCGGATGACATTCCCCAACACAAAGATAATCAGTCGACGTGGATGTTTGAAAGCAGGGCTCAACCTCATGGCCGGCTCGATTCTGACAGCTTTGGGAGCGTCTGTTTACGCCACCGAGATCGAGCCGCGCTGGATCAAAGTCGACCGCATCCGCGTGCCGATCCGGACACTACCACCGGCTTTCGATGGTTACCGAATCGTTCAACTGAGTGACATCCATCTGGGTCACTTCACACGCCGGGAGACTATCGCCCAGGCTATCGAGACAGCCCTCGAACTAAAGCCGGATCTAATCGTCATGACAGGAGATTATGTGCTGGATGTTATGGATATGGATGGTCTGCATACCGAGTTCAGCAAGCTGGCTGCTCACGGACATGTCTTCGCAATTTTAGGCAATCACGATCACTGGATGGATGCGGCAAGTGTACGAATTGCACTGACAAATGCAGGTATTCCCGAACTTCGGAATGCCGGTCAACCGGTTATTAGAGGCGAGCAGGCGATATGGTTGACAGGGGTAGATGATATTTGGGAGAGACAACACGATCTCTCGTCTGCACTGGCCGATGTTCCCACCGATGCGGTCGCCATCCTGTTGGCTCACGAACCCGACTTTGCCGATGAATCGACACTGACTAACCGTATCGCGCTTCAACTCTCCGGTCATAGCCACGGCGGCCAGGTCCGAATCCCTGGGGTAGGGGCACCGATCCTGCCCTACCTCGGACGAAAGTATCCGTATGGTCTGCGACGTATCGGATCGATGTGGCTGTACACCAACCGGGGAGTCGGTGTGATCCCTCCGACCGTACGGGTTAACTGCCGTCCGGAAGTCGCCGAAATCACACTTTGCCGAGCCTGATCACTGACCTGAGGGGATCACGCGAACGGAACGCAACACAATATGATCAACCAGGCGATCCCCCATCTCAGAAATCACAAAACGCTCGCCGGTGCTAAGAGAATAAAGCCCCACTGCCACCGAGTAATCACCTGGCAAGATATTCTCATCAACGGCAAGTATATGTTGCTGAATGAAGACCATACCGGGCAGCCAATCCTCCGGACGGACACTCAACGCATCACCAACCTGGACCGCCCTGCCGTCCGGTGCCAGCAAATGCGCAAAGATCGAGATGTTGAGTGGAGGGAGCTCCCGCACCCGCCACCAGCCTGTCAAAACGAGCGTCTTGCCAACAGGGATATCGACCGGCGCGACTTCGTAGCCCAGCAATTCCAGATAACCGGCGATAGGAATAGGCAGCGGCGCATCTGGGAAATCGACCTTTGAGGAGGGAGCCGGTGGGGCGCCATCAACCTGCCATACACGATAGCGAAGCGAGCCGTCCGGAAAACGAGCCAGATAGTCCGGATCGCCGAGATCGACAAGCGGCTGGGCTCCCGGGGGCATGACCAGCCAGCCTGGCCCGGGCTGAAAGGGCAGGCTGCGCAGACAATCGAAATAAAAGTGCCGAAGTTCGGGTATGCCTGTCCGCTCGATCAGAGTTTCCTGACTCTCGGTAGGCTCTGGAATAGAACACTGCCCGGCCCAGGTCAGAGATTGGCTTCCTGCGGGAGGCACTTCGTAGATCAAGATGCTATGTCCAATACTGGCAATTGGTTCTCTGGCCCGAAAGTATCCAAAAGTATCCTGATCGAGAAGCTGCACGCCAACCAGGTTAGAGGCGCTGATGGCATAAAAACCCGGCTGGGGATTCATCGGATAGAATACTGGTCCTCCCCGATCTGGCGGCCACCCCGGCAGAGCTATCGCGTTGATTCCATAATAAGCCGGGTCAGAGTGGCCAAAATAGCTCAAATAGATCTGGCCAATGTCCCGCTCTTGCATGTACTTCGCCAGCCCGGGCAGATCCTGCCCCCAGTCCAGATTCGAATCGGCTAACAAATGGTACCCATTATCCGAACCGCCTGCTGCCACGTTAAAGAAAGCCAGATAATCCGGGTAGGTAAGCACGCTGACAACAGCCTGGCAGATTACCAATACGCCGGAAAGAACCAGGCGCACACGGATAGGCCGCCTGATGCCAAGCCCCTTCCGCGCCGCAAAAATAAAGAGCAGCGGAAGGATAGGTAACAAATACCGAATCCCGACATTCAGCGACCCGGACATCGAGACAGCCAGGTAGATCAGGGTCGGGAAGAGCAGCTCCCACTCTGCTTGATGTATGCCACGGATGATGACAGCAGTAATAGCAGCCAACAAGATCAGCAGCTCCGGCAACGTCAATTTAACCAGAAGCGTGAACGGATGATAATACCACCACCCCCCCTGTGAGAATCGACCTACCAAATAGGCGCGATGCCCCTCTGAAGCCAGTGACAGGAAATGCTGCAGCTCTCCAAGATAATAGCCAGGGTCAAGCGGCCGCATGGTGAATCGATCACACCCCCACACGACCAACGCTCCGATCAATCCCATCACCAACAGCGACGCCAATGCCTGCAATAACCAGCCAAATGGTTTCTTCCCCAGCTGATCGAAATACGACGCCAATCGCCCACCCTGTCGAAGCGCCAACCCTCTCTTCTGCCAGGCGATCCAGAGCGTCATCACCCCTAACGTAGGAACAAGTATCAATGCCGAGAATTTGGAGGCTTGAGCCAGACCGAAGACCAGCCCACTGATGATCAGCCAGTATACTGTACGGCGGCGTAGGAAACGGCTCCAGGCATAAAGAGTGGCAACGTAAAAAACGGTAACACCCATATCCGTTGTTGCCAGCCGGGTATGGGCGATAACTGTAGGAGAGAAGGCTACCAACCCCAACGCTACCGATGCGCTCCACAAACCATACATCTCACGTCCCCACCGCCAGACGATAACACCCAATAATAACCCCAAGAAGATGATCGGCATCCGGCTCAAGAAGACAATCCGGTCAACATTGAGGCCTCGCTGCCATAGTAGATCCTCGCTCATCAGCTCGATGTTGCCTTCCTCCCAACCGTTCAGCGCAGCAGGTTTGGGAAGGTCGGGCTCAAGTAGAAGGCCCAATCCAATCAACTCACTGGTCAGTGGGGGATGACCAAGTGACAACAGGTTTGCCCGGCTCCCAGCATGCAGATAAAGCCATCCGCGACCGATATATTGCCCCTCATCGAAAGTGGGAGATTTCTCTAACGAGCTGCCCACAGATAAACCAAACATAGCACAAAGCAGCAAGGCCACCACTATCAGAGCAAGGGCAAATCTAAGGTTGTTCGATGTATTGTCCATGATATTGTTTAACTGTTCTCAAGTGTGTGGCACAGTCCAATAAAAAACATCGAGGCACAGTCATGCCTCGTGCTGCCGCAGTCTGGTAAAAGATGGCCTTATGCTTCGATCGCTGTCCTTAAGATAGCACGAACCGGGCTACCACACACCCCAGCAATCTTCAATGGCAAGGCAATCAGCTCGTATATACCATCAGGAACATGAGACAGGGTAAGCGTCTCCAGAATAGCGATACCACGACTGGTCAGGTAATGGTGACATGATAATCGATCATCCCCGAATCGATCCACTGACGGTGTATCCACGCCTAACAAGACAACACCACGTCCTGCCAGCCACTCGGCAAGCTCCAGGGTTGGGTAGGGAAAATCTTCCGGCCATCGCTCGTCCGGCAGATCACCTGCCCAGGTATGAATGATCAGACGCTCCATCCCGGCCAGTTTTTGTCCGGCGAAATCCTCCGGCACAATACCGCCATACTGTCGATCAATCGTCACCAGATGCGCCGTCCCGATGTACTGCTCCAGCGGCAAGTCTGCCGGATGCTCACCTGCGCTGTTGCAGTGATAAGGCGCATCGATGTGGCTACCCGTGTGAGCACCTATATCTAGCGTGGTCAGATTAACCGGATCACCTGCCTCCTGGCTGAGGATGTACCGGAATGAAAAAGGGGTATCGCCCGGCCAGACGGCCAGGCTTGGGGAGATGGTTCGAGTAATGTCATAAATCCAGGTCATGATCAGCGGCTGACAATCGCTTTGACACGCCCAACCGTCCCATCCTCCAGCATCACCTTGATGCCATGGGGGTGGGTTGCGCTACGGGTCAGAATACGCGAGACAACCCCGGTAGTCAATTTACCCGTGCGCTGATCTTGTTTCTGGACAATTTGTACAGTCACACCCGGCTGGATACTGGAACGAGAAATAGAAACGGTCATAGAAGAGAGTAACATCCGAAATATATAGCCCAGCTTCCACTTCATACTTGCGGTAGCGGAAGCCGGGCTGAGGTTAGCAAGATCGGTTAATCAGATCGAGATCCAAGCGTCACCGGAACAACCATTTCTTTCCCATCGCGGACGATGGTAATATCCACTGTCTGTCCTACGCTGGTGTTGGTGACAATATATCCTAAAAGCTCATCGAAATTGTTGATCGGGAAGTCATCCATGGCAATGATGATGTCACCACCCAAATTGATTTTGATGCCCCGGAAAGTCTCCTCGCGATCACCCCCAAGCAGTCCGGCCTTGTCGGCCCCGGACCCCTTGGCCACCGCATCGATCAAGACACCCTGGCTTACAGGTAGATCAAACTCTATCGCCAGCTCAGCCAGGGTAAAGTTAGCGTTACTGGAAATACCCAAGTAAGGATAATCGACCTTGCCCTTTTCGATGATCTGAGGAACAATGCGCTTGACAGTATCGACAGGAATAGCAAACCCGATGCCCGAATTGAGCCCGGTGCTGCTGCGAATAGCCACATTAATACCAATTACCTGCCCATTTGAATCGAGCAGTGGACCACCAGAATTACCAGGATTGATAGCTGCATCGGTCTGGATGATCAGCGGGTTGCTAAACTGGCCGCTACCATCACCGGAGATAACCTCAGAAGGCAACGTGCGTCCAATACCACTGACAATCCCTACCGACATCGAGCCGGCCAGCCCAAACGGATTACCAATAGCAATTACCCGTTGACCCACCTGAAGCGATTTCGAATCGCCCAGCTCGACAGGGATCAACTGGTAGCCCGGCGGCACATCAATCTTTAGTACGGCCAGATCGCCATAATCATCCGTACCAACGACTTTTGCCTCAAAGACCACTCCATCACTCATAGTAACACGCAGCGCATCCACATCAGCTACCACGTGATAGTTGGTAACAATATGCCCCTCGGTGTCATAGACAAAGCCGGAACCGCTTCCCAGATCGGCAAGCTCACCCTGTAAGTCCGTAGTACTGACATCGATATTGACCACCGATGGGTTGACACGCTGATAGATATTGGTAAGCAGCAATTCTTCAGCATCGGCCTGCTGAAGAATTTCCGCGGGTAAAGCGGTAGGCACATTGGCAACCGACCCTGATCCCTCTGAAGATACTGAGCCACCCGAAGGCTCCAGCAAAGACACCGAACAAGCCAGACTGAACAGGGTCAAAATAGCCAACACGATTCCTGCCCAACGTAGACGATCACCTGATAGTATATTCACAATTATTCACCTGTTTGCACTTCCTATAGCCGGATGACTTTACCCCTGACTATAGCCACCCTCATACACACTTGCCAGTTCTTTGAATAACGCACGCTCTTTGGCGCTTAACTTTTTAGGAATATCGACATCGATCCGGACATATAAATCGCCATGCTCGTCAGGCTTACGCAGTCTGGGCATACCTCTGTCACGAACCCGAATCACCTGGCCCGGTTGTGTCCCAGGATTGATCTTCAACGTAACTTTGCCTGTCATGGTCGGTATCTGGACTTCACCACCTAAAACAGCTGTGTACAGGTCAATTGTAACATCTTCGTAGAGATCGTCATCTTTGCGCTCGAAACGGGGATCGCTTTTCACGACCACATCCAGGTACAGATCGCCGCCGGTTCCCGATAACCCCTCGCCGGCAATCCGCACGCGCGTACCTGTACGTGCTCCAGGCGGTATCTTGACTTGCAGGCGACGCCCTTCTTTAGAGATGAGGCGTGTCGTGCCATGATAAGCCTCCTCTAAGGTGATATCAACCTCCGTCGTCAAATCTCGCCGCGAGCGCGCGTTGCGTTGAGAACGTGTGCCGTGCAGCAAATCCTCGAAATCCATATTGGCGACACGCCCTCCTCCCCCAAACGGAGATCCCCCAAAAATCGTCTGAAAGAATTCCGAGAACAGGTCGCCGGAACCACCATACTCGACGCGAACCCCACCCGGCGCGCTTCCTGCCCACTGTGACCAATCAAACCCACCTTGTTGCCCACCCATGTGCTGCCACTGGTTGTAACTCTGGCCAAGCTGGTCATACTTGGCTCGTTTTTGCGAATCGCTCAACACTTCGTATGCTTCATTGATCTCTTTGAAGCGCGCTTCGGCATTTTTGTCGTCCGGGTTCTTATCGGGATGATACTTCAGCGCCAGTTTGCGATAAGCTTTTTTGATCGCCTGAGCATCTGCATCTTTTGCAACTCCCAAAACCTTGTAATAGTCTTTATACTCCATACCACCATCGCATTCACTGTAGTCTCACTCGATATTCAAGCCGCAAATGGCATTATTACAATGACGAGTGATAGATTTTCGATCGGACACCAAAGCTGGTGACTGCCTATTTACATCGGTCGATGACTTGAATACCGAGCATGTTTTATAATAGATCGATATTCTGCATCTGTGTGTTTCTTGCTCATCTTATCCATTAGACTCTATCAGCAATAAGCGTGCTATGCGTAAAGTCCAGCCTATGTTATGCGTAACCCAGTTATTCCCAATAAAGTCTATTAGACAAACCCTGGGCAACTATATCTGTGGAGATTCTAACGACAGGTTCGATAAGGTGTCAATAACGCAAGAGAAGTTCTTAGCATCTTCTAATATTCGCTCCCTGCAGATCGATTGTCGTCCACCGTGTTGTAGGCTGGTAGACTTTATCGGCAATAGGCGTGCTATGCGTACACACCGGCTCATTTTATGCGTAACTCAGTCATTTCCGATAAAGTCTACTATCAGTGATGATATGTAAAAAAGGGAATGTTTACCCCCAAGAAGGACGAGAAGCGATGATTGATTGGCAAGTCAAGGCGCAAGAGTTGAAACAAACAGCCGATGAGCTCGATCTCTGGGCCGCCAAATCGGATGGTCGCCAGCGGACGGTATTGGGGCGCATTGCTGACGAACTACGACAGTTCGCTGCTCAGATTCAGCACGAGCTGATGCCACCCAATCAACAAGAGGCCGGCGATGTGCCTGACTGGCTGACTGCAATCGTAGTGTCCTCATCCGACAATGACATGCTTGGCGATCAAGAAGACGAATCAATCTACTATTCTGTCGATGAAGAGCAATGG
Source organism: Anaerolineae bacterium (assembly GCA_016928235.1). GTDB lineage: Bacteria > Chloroflexota > Anaerolineae > Aggregatilineales > UBA3940 > JAFGMS01. The sequence continues at coordinate 8,889 of JAFGLD010000028.1, forward strand.
CTTGAAAGTGGCGACGAGATTGAATGAAGACAAACTCATCGGGAATTGTCAAAGCATCCGGACGAGACATCGAGACGACATGTTTAACTCGATGATCAAGCTCTTGGCCTGCATCATTCAAGTGTTCACTGAAAACTGATCACCCATCAATGTTAAAACGTGAATGAAATCATTGTCTTCCTTGAAAATAGTGATGAGTGATGAATGATGAGTCAAAAGCTATATTCATTCCCCATAGAGGATGGGTGGGTGAGCATTTTGATCATTGACAACTCCCTGGTAATTGCCATAACTCTGATTCTTCCATAACGGAAGTAGTGAAAGTTTAAGAACGGATTTGCGCAATGTTTGGGCAAAATTCGCGTCAAGACCAATGGATGGTATTGCGATCTGAGCATTCATTCACGGGTATTATGTTAAAAACCAGATCATCGAGTTTAATGTCCGAGCACCCTACCCCAACACGACATGACCTGAGAAAGCAATCAGCAACTGGCCCGCGCTATAAATAACCCAGACAACATCACGAATGTAAGGGAAACGCCGCCGCCGCAGGATGTACTGAGCCAGAATAACATCGGAGACCGCGAACAAAGCCAGCCCAACAGCCATGATCATCATCCTGGAAGAAGCCGTAGCTAACCCTGCCCCCATCCCGGCAGCAGCAAAGAGCACTGTGCCATATACCAGACTGCCAATATTCATCCTGCGCCTCCCGAATGGGTTGCGGACGAACCTCAGCCAGATCACACAACCGGCAGTCATACCGATTGCTGCCCCAATGAACAAATAGGTGCCTTGGACACTCAAGAGCGATTGCACAGTGAGTATGGCGGTCGCATAACATAAATGACCAATACCAAAAGCAACCAGTGCGAGCAGTTCAGCCTGCGCTGTCGAGAATATACCACTCATCAGCAGATCGCCGATGGCTCCCGCGATCAGCCCAAGCAGTATCCAAAAGGCATAATGCTCGAAGCTGGTACCATAGGTCAACCCCAGCCACCCGATTGCGCCAAAAGTCAGCACCACCCCTATCATCGTTAGCCTGCCTGACAGAGGTAAACGACGGGTTTGTAGGGTATTAGGCTTGCCAACAAGCATTCCCACAATGTAGGCAACAAGCCAGACCACAAACAGCACAACGAGCACAAACAGGTAGGTCGGTGATCTGTCATGATTCATAGTGTGTTCCTGATAGTAGAGATTGCCTCATTAATATAATTCTCCAGGAGTAACTATTCAGTTATTGTATTGTTGCCGGCTGCTTGACAGTTTTGAGTGACGGACGACTTGCGGTCGTTTGAGTGACGAGTTTTAGTTTACAGCTAACCGCTAACAGATGAACAGTTACGTCGAACAACGAGAAACTGTTGGGCCAGAAAAAAGAACAGGATGTTTTCGAAAAAAGGTACCGACCTTGTTGGAAAGAGATCAAGAGGTTTTTGCTTAAGTTGACGCTGGTGAAACAATAACCTGATACTCGATGATCAAGTTTTTAACATTGCCGGGTGATCAGTGATCAGTTTTCTGTGATCAGTTTAAAATCATAGCCCAAAGATCACAGATCACAGGGATTGCAGGGTTAATGACAACCTGAAACCATTTACGTTGCTGCCTAACTATGAGCATACCCAAGAGTACAGTTATTGCTGTGCGATGAAAAACTGATCACTGATCACTGATTACTGATTACCTAAACCAGACAGACCAAAAACTTGATCATCGAGTGATACCTATAATCCATCATCTCCTACCCTTCGTTCGGTAGCCACACACTAAATTCCGTGCCGTGCCCCAGTACGCCATCGCTCACAATCTCAATATGACCTCGATGAAGCTGGACGATCTCTTTAGCAATGGCAAGGCCAAGCCCCGTGCCCGATGTCTTGGTTTCTCGAGCCGCCCTCCCCCGGTGGAATCGCTCAAATAAATGCCCTTGCTCTTCAGCCAGGATACCCCAACCATTATCGCGAACACTGAAACCAACCCACACGCCATCCTCAGCCTGGCGCGTGTGCGTGCTGACGGTGATCTGCCCACCTGCAGGAGTGTAGCTCAAAGCATTAGTGAGCAGGATGCTCAAGACCTCTCCCAACATTTGTCGATCACCTGTGACACCCGGTATTTCTTCCAGCAGGCTGGTTGATAACTCCAACCCTTTATCGACAGCCAGGTGAGAACGATCCGTGATGTACTCGTTGATCAGATTGTTCAGATCGACCGTCGTAAAGTTGGCATGGACGCGTTTTTGGTCGAAACGTGATAGGGTCAACAACCCTTCAATCAGGTATTCCAGCCGATTGATCTCCCGCTTCAGGGTTTCTGTGTATCTCTCCTGCTTGTCAGGACGTTTCGGGAAGAGATGCAGGTATGTCTTGATGCTTGAGATAGGCGTACGCAACTCATGAGAGACATTAGAGACAAATTCGTCTTTGATACGGCTGAGCATCTGCAACTGCTCGTAAGCCATGCGCAGTTCGGCGGTACGCTCGGCAACACGCTGCTCCAACTCTTCAGTATGACGCTGATCACGCTCGCGCAGCCGGGCATGTTGGACGGCGATCGCCAGTTGAGAAGCCACCTCTTGGGCTATTTCGATATGCTCGGCGCCGAAAACAGAGTGCTCATCCGCGCCTAAAGACAACGTCCCAATTGGCTCACTTTGAACCATGAGTGGGACAGCAACAATCGAACGCACACCTTCATTGCAAATCACTTTTTGAGTCTTCGATAGATTCGTCCTCGCGTTCAGATCTTCGATGATCAAGACATGACCTTTCAGCAGTGTCTCATCGACACCATACTCCTTGGGGGTCATCTTGAGCCCCTTGACGATGTCGGTCTCTCCCCTGGCATAACTGGCGAGGATCTCGACTTCGTCGCGATCAAAATCGAAGAGCACAACGCAGATTCGCTTACAAGGGATCAGATCCTTCAGCCGGTCCAGTGCAGCTTCCGCTACAGCCTGCGATGTTTCGGCCAACAGGATCGATTGATCAAGCTCGTGTAGAGTTTTTAGACGCTTGACATACTGTTGCAATGACCTTTCAGCCTGAACGATGGGCGTAATATCAGATACGATGGTCACAACGCCTTCGATCTGGCCCGTGCTATCGTGAAAAGGAGCCGCATTAATGGAGCAGTGGATAGGCTTGCCGGCGATCTCGGCATCGCGCCGTTCATTGTAAACAGCCTGTCCGGTCGTGATAACCTTTTGAAAAACCGTTTGGGCATCCGAAATACGCAAACCGTGTTCATTGGTGATGTGCCATTCTGGAGTAGAATAGGTCAGCCCGATGATCTGCTTGTTTGCCACATGCAGTATGCGCTCAGCTTGGGGATTGGCATAGATAATATGCCCATCACGATCCAATGTCACGATGAACACCGGGCTGGTCTGCATGATGCGTTCCAGCAAGCTATGTTCACGATGCAACGCTTTCTCGATTTGTTTGAGCCTGGTAATATCGGTTCCTACTCCTACCAGATATGCATGATCTCCGATCTGTAATCGCCGCCCGGTGAGGTAATAGAAGACTCGCCCCCCGGTTTTCGTAACGAGCGTGGCCTCGACATCGACAGTTCCTGCTGTAAAAGCCTCGCCGAGCACATGTGAAACACGCGCGGCATCTTCAGGCGCACAAAAGGCAACAAAGTGTGTATTGAGGAGATCGTCATCAGAGTACCCCAAAACTTCCTTGTACCGCCTATTCCACTTGACCAAACGACCCTGCCGATCATACATGTAAAAGATACCCGGCAGGCTGTCGATAATGGTATCGGACAGGTTTTTCTCATGCAAGAGTGCCTCTTCAGCCTGCCTGCGTTCGGCCAGATCGAGTTGAGCTGCGCCATACAGCCGCGCGTTTTCAATAGCAGCCGCAATCTGCCCGGCCAGTGTCTCGATTACCATTACGTCATTTCCGTCAAAAGCGTCGATCCGTGGGCTTTGAACATCGAGCACACCGACAATCTCCTGCCCAATCCGGATTGGGATGCTCAGCTCAGATCGCGTCAGGATTAGCCCAGAGCACAGGTTGACATAACGTGGCTCGTTGCGCACGTCGTTGGCCAGTAATCGTTTGCCCTGTCCCGCCACCCATCCCACCATGCCCTGCCCCAACTTCAAAGAATGCTCAGGTGGAAAGAGATTGACATAAGAACCGGCAATTGTTTTCATCACCGTCTTGCCCTGGACTTGATTGTTAATGAAGATCGCTACATGGTGATAGCCAAAATCTTCATGGATCAAGCGGGCAGATCTTTCCAGTACAGCCTCTAAATCCAGCACTGAGACAATCTGTTCGCTGACGCTGTTCAATATTGCCAGTTGAGCCGCCCGTCTCTGGAGCACTTCCTCTGTCCGCTTACGCTCGGCGATCTCTTGTTGAGCTTGCTGGTATAAGCGAGCATTTTCCAGCGCGCTGGCAGCCTGTGATGCAATCGTCATCAGCAGCATGACATGGCTGTCCTGGTAGACACCTTCGCTGTCGTAGTCCTGTACAGCCAATACACCGATAGCTTTGTCGCCGGCCATCATGGGGACACCCAGGAAACACCGCGCAGATACTTCAATGGAAGCAATGCCCATCTGCTCGATTGTCTGTTCAAAGTCGGCAGGTATTAAGAGTGGCTTTTGGGTACGCAAAATGTACTCTGTTAGCCCTTTGCCGCCTGTCTGGAGAGCGATCGTTTGACGCTTCCCCTTTATCATGTAGATAGGAAAGCAAACTTGCTGTTTGGCTTCATCGCGGAGCGCAATATAGAGATTCTGGTTATCGAGAACCTGCCCGGTCATCTCAAAGATCAGTTCCAACATCTCAGCCGGTTCGATGAGTTGATTGAGGGCCTGTCCGATCTGATTCAAGGTGGTCAACTCGGCATTTCGCCTGTGCAGCTCTTCGGCTGCCATTTTTTGTTCTGTGATATCCTCTCCCGCGCTCAAAGTGCCGGTAATATTGCCGTCAATATCGTGGAGTAAGGCATTATGCCAGGCAATGATCCGTTCTGTGCCGTCGTGGGTCAGTATCGGGTTTTCAAAATACTCGACAGGTTCAATCTCACCGGCCACTAGCCTGTTGAATACAGCCTGCACTTCTTCCCTGATTCTTGCGGGGATAAATGCCTCGAACCAGTTTTTCCCCACGATCTCGTAGCTGAGATATCCCAAAATCTCGCAGCCTTTCCGGTTGATCAGGCTGACAGTTTGTTGGCTATCGATACCAACAAACATGATCCCGGCCAGGTCAAGATATCGCTGTGCTCTGTTCCGCTCTCTCCGTAAAGTGTCTTCAACTTGCTTGCGTTCGGTAATGTCGGTGAAAAAGCCTGCCGTAGCAGCACCATCCGGCATTTCAATAAAGCTGATCTGAGCCCGGAAGGGAAACTCAGATCCATCCTTCCTCAACGCCAGGGCTTCGTAGTCTTTTGAGGCATCTTCACCTAGCTCATGCTTTTTGTGTCGTTCAGTAACCTCTTTCCGATAGTATGGGACAATAAAATTCGCCAGCGGCTTACCGCTCACATCGGAGATATCATCGTAGCCAAACATGTGCAAGTAATTATTATTGGCATACAACAACACACCATCTCGCACAAGACCAATGGCAACCGGTGCTTCTTTGATTATTTGTTGGAAGTATCTCGCATCGCGCGTCTGGTCCGAGCCAGCTTCGAGGGATTGTACTCTGGCGCGTAGTGCCTCCACTTCTTCGAGTAATTGCGCTTTAGTTTTTTTTGTGCTTGTCATTGGCAAGCCTTCCGTTTTTACCAACAGTACTCTTGAACTTGATCTGACACGAGATGGTTCACTGCCATAACAACAGCATCATGAGAATGCAACATCACGAATAATGCTATGATCACTGAATTCTACGTCGAAGCAATGAGTAACCTCAGTATAAAGCGAGTCTGAACAGGCGCAAATAGTTGGTTGACAATTGTAAACTCAAAAACCGTGACGCTATCACGCAATGTCATCCAACATTGCGCCCACTCTGAGGCTGAGTAGAATCCAGCTTGAATATCTATCACTTGGCGGTGCTAATCATTGGACATGTAACGTAGAAAAATAGGCCTGGTATCCTTCAGCCAAACGTGGGCGACCAGCGGGTTGTGTCGAGCGTGCCGTGCTGATGGATTTTGGTATTGCCCACATGGTGAGTGGTAATGGACAAAAACTTCACCAACACTGGGCCCTGCAGAATATTTGGCTACCTACATTCGGAACAGATCCGTTGATGATGAATATCTGGGTTTCCAGCCATATATCAGGAGACCGTTGATGCAAGATCAGTCTGTATCTAAGAGCAACGATCCAAGCACCTATACGGCGCTGCGCGGACGCTCATTGCTTGCCATGCGCATCATCTGGTGGATGTGTGTATTACCGGTACTGGGGCTCTTTCTTGCTTCCCTGCCTGTCAGCATTCAGACAGCCCTCACAACATCTTCCGCGGCCCGGATGGGTGGCGGGGAGCTTGGGCTTTCAGGTCCATTCATTGCGTATTTCCGAGCTACTGTCGATATCGTGACTGTGCTCGCGTTCTTGGGAGCCGCTATTCTGCTGGCTATGCATCGCTCCCACAGCTGGCTAATCTTGTTTCTCTCGATGACATTGGTTCTGGCCGGCATCAATTATACAGATACATTTTATAGCTTATTCGATGCCACATGGCCACCATCATTCATGACAACTCTGATTGGCTCTGTGGCCGCGCTGGCTGAGATATGCCAGCTTACAGCATTCTTTGTTTTTCCGGACGGGCATCTGACACCGCGCCGGCTTAAATGGCTACTCTGGGTGTGGATTCCCTACCGGTTATTGGCCTGGACAATAGGCTATCCTCACCAACTCTCTCCCGATATTCGGCTCATCGACCTGTTCGTTCAATTGACCTTCTTCGGAATAGGCATCGGTGCTCAGGCTTATCGTTACCGACACGCTGAGACACCCATCCACCGCCAGCAAACCAAATGGATCATTTTTGGGATGTCTGTCGCTGTGCCGATTTTAATCCTTTATGTTGGAAGCGGAATAACTGTGTCAGCTTTGCAGGTTCCCGGTACAGCTCGATTGGTCTACATAATCGCAGGCACAGTTGCTACCCGGCTGGCACTCATATTGATCCCGGTCTCGGTTGTTGGCGCGATCCTGCGCTACCGGTTGTGGAATATCGATCTCCTCATCAATCGCTCGTTGGTTTACGGTGTGCTGGCGGTATTGCTAATGAGCCTGTTTGTCGGCTGCACTGTGCTCATCGATCGTCTGTTTGTGTCGCTCTCCGGCGAGCAATCAGCCATGATCGCGATCGCCGTCTCGGGCGCACTGTTTGGTGTCATGTTCCAGCCGGCGCATCGACAACTCCAGGCCTTTGTGGATCGACGTTTGTATGGCATCTCTGTCCACTATCGCCAGGATAACCATATCACCCAGCCCATACACCCGAACACCTGGCACATAGGCACTGAAATCCACAACTACGAACTATTAGAGCCGCTGGGGACAGGCGGGATGTCGATGGTCTATAAGGGACGCCAGCCCAGCCTGAACCGCCCGGTAGCCATCAAGGTTTTGCCGGAAATGCTGGCTTGCCGGCCCGACTTCCGGCAGCGATTTGAGCGCGAGGCACGCTTCGTTGCCGCCCTGCGACATCCTAATATCGTCAGGCTTTTCGATTTCGGCGAATCGGGCAACGTCTGTTATATGATCATGGAATACCTGGACGGACGGAGCCTGGCCGATTACCTGCGTGAGACGGGCGCCTGCCCACTGGATGAAACATGCGAGGTCATCAGTGAGATCGCAGAGGCACTCGACTACGCACATCTACAAGGCATTATTCACCGCGATGTCAAGCCCTCAAATGTCATGCTCACACCAAATACCACAACCGGTGAATGCGGCAAGCGGGCTGTGCTGATGGATTTTGGCATCGCCCACATGGTGGGCAGCATGACCAAGCTAACAAATGCCGGCCTGGCAGGCACCTTCGATTACATCTCGCCGGAACAGATTCGGGATGACAAAAATTTTGACGGGCGAGTCGATATCTACAGCCTGGGTGTAGTGGCTTTCCAAATGCTAACCGGAAGGTTGCCCTTTGCCGCATCGAACCCAGGCGCGCTCCTGCTCGCTCACCTGCAGCAGCCTGCCCCCGATCCTCGCTCATGGCAACCCGATCTACCAGCGGAGATTGCTACAGCCGTCCTCAAAGCCCTCGAGAAGGATCCATCTAAACGTTTCGTCACAGCCGGTGCTATGGCTGAAGCGATCAGGGGCCGGCCTTAAGACATACCCTCGCCTGCTGATCCTCATCCCCTATCCTCTGACAAAGAATGGCTGTGTGCTATCTATCCTGCTGGACGCAAAAGCATATCATCCCTATAATTTGGTATATCCGAAACCTCAACGATAGACACCAGATGACTATTGGCCGTTAACGATGAGCTATCAACCATTGAAGGAACAGCATTGAGCCAATACACCGATCCGACCAGCAGATGGTTAACACCTGAGACCGGCACGGTCACCTATCGTCGCGTGACCGGCCCCTGGCTCAACATGATGCGTGGTCTATGGATCGTAGCCTTCCTGCTTATGTTCGGCCTTACCATCGGTGGAGCATCGCCGCGTTACAACCAGCTCATTCAGCTGGCCGGTCAGTTTAAGGAGGCGCTTTTCGATGCCTCCAACGTGACTCCTACTACCTATGCCGGATACATGATTGGAGTAGCCGGCCTGCTGTTGGCCATCTATACCATTGTTGGGATCGCGATCTACTGGCGCAAGCAGGATGATTGGGTTGCACTGTTGGTCTCTCTGATGTCTCTTTCCATTGCCACCTCGGCTTCAGACTTCCCCGATGCGCTGGCACTGCTCTCCCCGCACCTTGTGATATTGGTCGATCTGGTTCGATCTCTCAGCCAGGGATTGCCAATCATTGTCCTATTTGTTTTTCCCGGCGGGACAGCACAGCCACCCTGGACGCGTTGGTTGGCCTTGTTTTGCATGATATGGACATTGCTGCGGCCCTTTCTGTACAACACGCCACTCCATCCTAACGCCTGGCCGGGCATGGTGGTCGCGATCTGGTTCTTAGCATGGCTGGGAGGCGGGGTGGCCGCGCAAATTTATCGCTACAAGCGGATCGCCGGCCCCGCCCAAAAACAGCAAACCAAATGGGTTGTCTTTGGCGGCATTGTGGGATCGGCAGTATTCATTGCTACATTGGTGGTACAAGCAGCCGTTCCCGCAGTCAAGGAAGTCGACACACTATCCTGGCTACTGTGGAAACCGGTAGAGTACAGTGCTTTTGTCCTGGCGATGCTGCCATTCCCGGTAGCCCTGGCTGTCTCGATCTCACGCTACCGGTTGTGGGATATCGATTTTCTCATCAACCGCTCATTGGTCTACGGAGCCCTGACCGTCTTTTTGTTCGTGCTCTTTGTCGGTAGTCTATTCTCCATCCCAATGCTGTTCCAGCACATATCCGGCGGAGGACAATCAGCATTAGCAGTTGGTGCATCGGCCATGGCCTTTGGCATGATGTTCGTCCCGACCCGGCGAGCCTTGCAGCGTTTTGTCGACCGGCGCTTTTTTGGCATCCAGATCAACTACCAACAGGCAGAGGAAAAGAGAGCCCGGTCAATCCCTCTGGGAGCGGTATCGGGTCGAACACACTTTGGCGACTATACAGGGCTAGAGCCGATTGGCCGCGGGGGTATGGCCGAGGTCTACAAGGCACGCCATCCGACGTTGAACAGAACCGTTGCCATCAAGGTTCTACCGGCCATGATGGCAAAAGATCCCAGCTTCCAACATCGATTTGAACGGGAGGCCCACGCCATTGCCACCCTCCGGCATCCCAATATTGTGCAACTCTTTGATTTCAATGAGGCCGAGGGCACTTACTACATGGTTATGGAGTACATCTCTGGGCCATCGCTGGCTGAATATATGCATGAGGTCGGGCCGCTGCCCATCCTGGAAGTGCGCGATTTATTGACCGACATCGCCAGTGCGCTCGACTATGCTCACCAGATGGGCATCGTCCACCGCGACGTCAAGCCTTCAAATATCCTGCTGCAGCCATCAACCAGCCCAGGCGGCCCCAAACAGCGCCCGGTCCTGACCGATTTCGGTATCGCCAAGATCGTTGGAGGTGCCACAGTGCTCACTGCCAGCAACATCGTCGGCACATTCGATTTCATCGCGCCGGAACAAATCCGTGATTCCGCCGAAGTAGACGCTCGCACCGACGTTTATGCACTAGGCGTGATGGCCTACCAGATGTTGACCGGCAAGCTGCCTTTCATGGCCTCCAATACCGCGGCGTTGCTTATCGCTCATCTCCAACAACCCGCGCCGGATCCATCGACACTACGCCCTGACCTGCCGGAATCGATTTCCAGAGTCATCCTCAAGGCGCTGGAGAAAGAGCCCGACAACCGTTTCAACTCGGCAGGTATGATGGTCGAAGCTCTCTTGAATGGCTAACTCAATGACGAGTGGTTTTTATGCCTTGTTGATCGGGGTGCAGAACCGAAAGTTGTTACATTCACATCCCGCCACCCGGCGGCACGCTGGGACTTGACAGCCGCCTCGTCTCGCCGGTGACCTTCACGCTGACCAATAACTCGGCGATTGTGGTCAAGCAGGATGGGCGAGATGTCCGGGTGTTGAAGCTGCCGGGCATCGAGCTGCGCGGCTATCCGGTGGTCTGGGATGGGCGCGATGAACAGGGCAACCTGGTCCCGCTGGGCGATTACCAGCTCCTGTTCTACACGGCCAATCACGCGGGATTGTTCGGGTCATACAGCGCCGCCTTTAGGGTAGTCGATGGACTACCGGTGGGCGGCGTCGAACCAGTAGCCGTGCCTCTTGTTCCCATCGAGTCATCCGTTCCCCCATCTAACCAGCAGCTCGGTCGACGCTCAAAACAGAACACGCTTTCCGATTGTTCTGTGTCGTTCGGCTCTTTGGTGCTTGACAGATCGGCGC
>JAFGLD010000029.1 GCA_016928235.1 Anaerolineae bacterium
GGTGTCATTCACCCTGCAATCCCTGTGATCTGCGATCTTTGGGCTACGATTTTAAACTGATCACTGATCACTGAAAACTGATCACCTACCAATGTTAAAAACTTGATCATCGAGTAAAAACTGATCGCCAAGGATTGGCACACAAAGTGCAAAATTCGGGCTTTAGTGCCATCCGTTGTTTCCGCCGGCACTACATTCCAGATTGGGACAAGATTGTTCTTGGGGGATTATTGTGAGGCGTATTCATGAAACCCTTCTCGTCGAACCACGCTATTTTCGGGGGCTACCACATCAGGCCGTGCGAGAGAAATAACGGTGGCAATGGACTGAACGAGGAACATCATGCCGGAATGTTCTCCGATCGTATCGAACTTTCTGGTCTTGAGATATGTATAATTGTAGGGGAACATTCAAAAGCGACAAGTTCATCCAGCAAAATTCAACGGGTACGACTGAATACACCAAAGGCATGCCATAAGTGCTCAATGGAAAATGACACGTAGCAGCCTGTCAGGTTTCTTTATATACTTTGTGTCCTTCGCAGTAAAAAACGCCAGGCAGACAACGTCCATCGCAACTGATATGCTAACAGCTTGGAATAGATCGCAATCTATTAGACTTTATCGACAACAGCCATGCTATGGGAAATTCAGTTATTTTTTGGAAAAACGTTGACATGTTTTTGTTGCTTTTGATGGTCGCGTCATCAGATGATGAGTTCTCATCTCAATGATCTGATGAGTTAACAAGATTTTCATTTAAATAAGGAGAGAAGTTGGTTATGCAAACAAAATTTTCACTCGCTTTTGGCAATGATACATACAAGAGATTATGGCCTGTTTCATTGGCCGCTTTAATCCTTGCGGCCCTGGCCTGCTCAATGCCAATGGACGAGCCCACAGCAGATGCAAGTGGAATTTTCTACGAGGATGATTTCGCGGGTAGCAACCAAATCTGGGATACGGTGACAGACGATGAAGTTAATATGGCATATAGTAATGAGGAATACACCATCCAGGTTTTCGCTGATAATCTCTTCACGTGGGGCAATCCTGGCAAAACCTTCTCGGATATCCATATCGAAGTAACAGCACGGTTTACAGGAGATGCTGCCGGCGGCATTATGTGCGGCTACCAGGATAGTGATAACTACTACTATATGGGGATGAGCGCTGATGGCTACTATGGCATCGGCAAGACGCTGGATGGTGTAGATACTATGTTTACGTCCAGCGAAGACATGTGGGAAGCTACCGATCTGATTGAAGTCTATGCAAGCGACTACCGGATCGGCGCTGACTGTGGTCAGGGCAAGATCACGCTGTATGTCAATGGCAAAACAATTGGATCGATTGCAGACGATAGCTTCACATCAGGAGATATTGGGCTATTCGGGGCAACCTTCGATGATCCGGCCTCAATATCTTACGACAACCTTATTGTGACAAAGCTGCAGTAAGCCTGGCCTGGCGGGGTATTTCACTGAGCCATGTCTATAAAGCAGTAGAGAACAGCCCTGGGATTTCCTTGTCCAGGGCTGTTCTTATCGTATCCAAATTATTTGTCCATTTGCTGAAAATGGACAGGACTTTTTTCGATTTCTTATGTGTAGAAGGTGGGCGGGATTTTCCCCATGATGGGCAGATTCGGATATTCCTGTATTTGTGGATTCCCGCGAAAGCGGGAATGACAATAAACTTTCCGGATCTTTGGGCGTCAAATAGACCCAATTGCCGTACAAAGAATGCGCAGAACTCCGAAAAATTTCAGCGAATGGACAGTGATGAATGGAATCGTCGAGGCGCGGGCCCCTGAGCTTGCACGGTAAGTAAAGAAACAGGGCGGACATGCGCCCGCCCCGCCAGGTTTATGAAACTTCGGCCTCTGTGACCTCAATGTGGGTTTCTACTTTAGCCTCGACAGACTCTTTGGCCGATTCTATTTTGGCCTTAGCTGTAGCCTCGTCTTTGCTTTCCCGATGAGCCTTCCAGGCTTCATACACAGCCGGGACAAGCGAGACCAGGATGATGGCAATGATGACAAACTCAAAGTTCCTTTGCACAAAGGGAATATTGCCGAAGAAATAGCCGGCGATGGTAAAAATGGCGACCCACAAGATTCCACCGACGACATTGTAGGTAAGAAAGTAGCCATATGACATACGGCTGACGCCGGCCACGAAGGGGGCAAACGTACGGACAATCGGAACGAAACGCGCCAGTAAGATGGTCTTGCCGCCATGCTTCTCGAAGAAAGCGTGTGTCCGTTCCATGTGTTCTTTTTTGATCCACTTGATTTCGCCGGTATAGGCTCGTGCGCCAACTGTATGGCCGATCCAGTAGTTGACTGTGTCTCCTAAGACAGCAGCAATAGCCAGCAAGCCGAAGAGCAGCCAGGGGTTGAGGGAGCCTTTAGCGGCAAAGGTGGCCGCAGCGAAGATCAGCGAGTCGCCGGGCAGGAAGGGTGTTACCACGAACCCGGTTTCTAAGAAGATTACCACGAAGAGTAATCCATATGTCCAGGCGCCATATTGCAAAATCACTTCATGCAATACATCATCCAGGTGCAAAAACAAGTCGAAGAGCTGCTTAATTAGATCCATCATATTCCTCACTATTGGCCAGACTCAGTCCGGCTTCGGTCTGACGATTTTTGATTGTGCCGTGTTTGCCGTTGTCAAAATGGTTCAGGCAAACCTTGCTTTCTATTTTTAATGCTCGATGGTTTGATCGCGGGCCGGGCCGATCGTAATGGTCTTGACCGGCAGTCCTGTCAGCTCTTCCAGATAATCGATATATCCTTGAGCTGTGGAGGGCAGATTGGTGAAGCTGCGAACATGCATGATATCCTCTGACCAGCCGGGGAGGTTGTGGTAAACCGGTCGGCAAGCCTGATGTGTCTCCAAATCGCACAACAGCGTATCGACAGGGGCACCATCGATAGTATAACTGTTGGCTACCTGGAGTGTATCGAAGCCGCTCAGCACATCCAGCTTAGTGACGACCAGCTCGGTCAGGCCGTTAATACGCGCAGCATAACGCACCACCAGGGTATCGAGCCAGCCGCAGCGGCGTGGCCGGCCGGTGGTCGTACCATATTCATCCCAGGGATTGTCTCCCGTGCCGCGCAGTTTATCGCCCAATGCATCGCGCAGTTCAGTCGGGAATGGCCCGCCGCCGACGCGGGTGCTGTAAGCCTTCGTCACGCCAATCACACGGTCGATGTAATGTGGCCCGATGCCCAGCCCGGTGATTGCTCCCCCTACCGTGGCTGACGAGCTGGTGACATAGGGATAGATACCATGATCGATATCGAGAAGCGTCCCCTGCGCGCCCTCGCATAAGACAATCTTACCGGCCTGGAGTGCCTGATGCAGGAGGAGCGGTACATCGGCCAGATAGGGAGCCAGGAATTCGGCGGCAGCGTGCATGCCGGATATAGCCGTGTCGATGTCTAAAGGGGATGTTTTGTACACATCGGCCAGAAGCCGGTTGTTATATTCGATGTGCCGCCTGACCTGATCGACAAAGGTGTCAGGATTGCGCATCGAACCGGCGCGCAGACCGGTTCGAGCAGCCTTATCGGTATAAGCCGGCCCGATTCCTCTACAGGTGGTGCCGATAGCCGAGTCGCCGCGCTGGGCCTCATTGGCCTTATCGAGCGCAATATGAGCAGGGGTGATGATATGAGCAGTCTCGGCCAGGGCAACACGGTTGGGGGAAATGTCCAGACCTCGCTCGGCTAACCCTTGCAACTCGGATGCCAGCGCGAGAGGGTTAACCACTACACCTCCACCGATTGCGCATCGTTTGCCGGGGTGCAGCACGCCGGAGGGGACCAGGTGCAGCTTGAATGTCTCCTCGCCGATCCGGATGGTATGCCCGGCATTGTCACCGCCCGCATAACGAGCCACAAAATCAGAATTCATTGCCAGCAGATCGACAACACGACCTTTGCCTTCATCACCCCATTGTGTGCCAATGACAACATGAGCAGGCATAATTTAACCCCCTGTTTCCGACAGACAAAGCTCGGACGGGCCAACCTGGCCCGTCCGAGGTCTATAATTGTTCAATAGTTGCCATTATACCGTATGTCTTCGGTCTACCCAACCCACACGGCTGATCGTTCTTATCCCTCAGTCGTCTCAGTCACGTCAAGTGTAGGGATGTCCGGCGCGACAGGTATTGCCTCGATATCTACTGTGCCGGCAGTAAACTGCGTCACCGCTATCCATCCCTCTTTTCCATCATCGAGCCTGACCAGCAGCCAGAATCCATCCAGGTCCCTTCCCAGGATGATCAATGAAGTGCCGGCGTTGAGGTAAGCCACATTCTCAAAATCTCGTCCAGGACCGGAGCGGACATATGAATCAAAGGCCAGTGTCAACTTCATCGGCTCAGTTGCTACAGATGAGGGTTCCAGACTGGTTGTCGCCGTAGCTTCCGGAGTGGGCTCAAGTGTGGCGGTTGGAGGAAACGTTGCGGTCGGCAAGGCAGTCGGTTCCATAGTGGCTGTTGGCGTCTCGGACGGTTGGGGTAGTACATCAGACAGAGTAACGGTCGGTAGAGCAGAAGCCGACACACTGCGTTCCCACAACACTTTCCCAAAGAAGATCACGCTGCCTATGATGCCAACTCCAATCGCGACCACAAATAACCGGGGCCAGAGCCGGCGACGCGGGCGTACTGATTCCTCGATATCTTCGCCGGGTAGATCCATGCTAACCAGGTCCGCGCCGGTCAGGTCAATGTCGGTCAGGTTTGGGCCAACCAGGTCAATTCCTGACTGGTCAATACTATCCACGTCGGCACCGAGTATATCATCGCTGTCCGGACTGTGTTCCGCAGTTTGTCTCTTAGAAGCCAGCAGATGACAGTCTTCATAATCTTTGGACAAGCAAAAATCCCGCTGATGAGATATCTCGACAGCCCGCGGGCCATGGCCCTGGTGACAATGATTATCTTCAGCAGGGAAAGCACACCAGGTCAAAGGATCATCTGCAAGACCCAGATATGGACAGCGATATTTTCTGACATCTGACATGAGTGCAAATCACCGCCTATTCTAAGCTTTTCACCGAAAGGAGTGACAACAGGTAAAGATATCATAAACGTCAACTTAAGCAAAAAACTTCGGCTCAACGCAGAATTGTGGGGGAAAGTCAGCCATAGCCGCATTCCACGAGGACTTGTAAACGGAAATTGTCAAAGTTACGAAA
>JAFGLD010000368.1 GCA_016928235.1 Anaerolineae bacterium
AAACTGATCACTACGATTGTCGTTCAATCGTCGAGCACTGAAAACTGATCACCTAAACCAAACAGAACAAAAACTTGATCATCGAGTTTTACATTTTACCATTTGCGTTGTATCTTGCGCTGCGCGTACTTTTTAATGCATCTCAGGCACAGCCTGGCGGGTTGGTCTGTAATGCCACTTACACTATCTACTAGTTATAGGTAAAAGTCAATAAACTGATTCGATTGACTTTTACATGAAAGGCAATGTAAAATGGCTTAGGTGTTACAATTGTTCTTGTTGTTGGTCTCACAACAAAGAAATATACCTGATATGATACAGTCCCCCCCCCACCAAACAGGGAATCCTATGCAAAGGAGGCATTTTTGGTATTCACTATTTCCTTCATGCTTAATTACCTGTCAAATCGCTCAACTGCTCCAATCCTTTTTTCAACGGAAGATGAAATATCCCGCTCTTTGGGATTTCCAGAATCATACTGAGACTACCTCCTTATACAGATTGTGGCACAAAAGCCTATTCGAACCGCCAACTCAGGTTATTTGCGATTACTTTCAAGCACAAGCATCTGTGAAAGGCCGCTATACCCATGGTCGATTTGGAGTTTCATACTAAGAATTAGCCAGTACTCTACACTCCTAGAATTTCCAGTTCAAGGCAGGCATTCAAAAATCCTTTTCAGCTACAGATGGTCCTTTAAGGAGAGAAAGTAATGAAACGTCTATATACCCTTCTCACTATCGTTTTGTTGTCGTCGGTTTTGGCGGCATGTACATCCCCAACCGTGGAGGTCGAGCCGACCGAAGTACTGATAGACACGCCCACCGATGCTGTAGTAGAACCGACTGAGGCCCCGGTGGAAGAACCAACTGAGGCTCCTGCCGCAGAGCCTATCACGCTTACCATGACGGCATGGGATATCAGCACCACACCCTATTGGCAGGCTGTGGTTGATGCCTACGAGGCTGAAAATCCTAACGTCCATATTGAGCTAATCGATATTGCCTCAACTGAGTATCAGGACAAGGTCAATATCATGCTCTCGGGCGGTGATGAGACCGATATTATTACCGTCAAAGATATTCCCGGTTATTCGGCAATGTTGACCCGGAATCAGATTATCCCGCTGGAAGACTACATCGACGCAGATGGGATCGATCTAAGTGCCTACAGCGGCGCGGCTGACGAACTTACCTATGATGGTTCGATCTATGCCCTTCCGTTCCGCAGTGATATCTGGATCCTCTACTATAACAAGGATCTCTTCGATCAGGCCGGTGTTGACTACCCAACGAACGATATGACGTGGGGACAGTTCGAAGAAGTAGCACGCCAGATGACCAGCGGCAGCGGCGCCGACAAGGTTTATGGTGCCCACTTCCACACCTGGCGCTCGACCGTCGAGCTGGGAACGGTGCAGGACGGTGAGAATACAGTCATTGCTGATGACTACAGCTTCATGAAGCCAATGTATGACATGGTTATCGGGATGCAAAACGACGGCATCATCATGGACTACGGTGAATTGAAAGCGGGCAGCGTTCACTATTCGGGCGTCTTCAAAAATCAGCAGATTGCCATGCTCCCAATGGGCTCCTGGTTCATTGGTACGATGATCGCGGCCAAAGAAGCTGGTGAGGCCGATTTCAATTGGGGCGTAGCCAGGTATCCACACCCTGAGGGTGTCGAGGCGGGAACGACCGCCGGCACGTTGACTTCTCTGGCCATCAACGCAAACTCGAAGAATCAGGATGCTGCCTGGGATTTCATCAAGTTTTATAGCGGCCCAGAAGGAGCTAAGGCGTTGGCGGCTACCGGCAACCTTCCCGCTATCCGCAACGCAGAAGTGCTCGATATCTTTTCTGCTATCGCGGGTGTCCCGGCTGAAGCTGCCGAGGCTCTGCAAACAGTTGTTGTCCGTCTCGAGCTGCCCATGCACCCCAAGGTGGGCGCGGTTGAACAGATTTTGAACGAGGAACACGAGCTGATCATGACCGGGTCTGTTTCTGTAGACGAAGGGATTGATGAGATGAACAGCCGCATTTCGGAAGCGCTGAACGACTAAGGCAACCATTAACCTCAAGTTGGATAATATCTATAGGGAAGTTCTGTTCATCTATCAGGACTTCCCTACAAGGTATCCTGTATGTATATTTGGAGAGGATGGGGAGTGTAGATTAGTGCCGTTGGACGCAAATAAACGGTTCAATGCGGGATAGTGGAAAAGGCTAGATCAGAGGCAGGTCGGGCTGTTTGTACGACACCCATTATGCCACTTAAAAAATGTCCAAGTTCTCACCCCACTATTCCGTGTTGAACCTGCTTTTCTTGTCCAGATGCCTAAATGTTTCGCAGCATAGGTAAGTCTTGTTTTTGTGCCGCGAAAACCTGGAAACAAACCAGGCATCTTCAAGCCTAGAAGGATCTAATTGACAGGTCGAGAGAATTATGGACTCCATGAAATTGAATCATCGCAAGAAAAACGTGACCAGCGCGTGGCGAGGAACACTCAGAGAGAGACTGATTGTTTATTCCTTCATCCTCCCCAATTTTCTTGGCTTCGCAGTATTTACGCTGATTCCAATGATCTTTTCACTTGTGCTTGCGTTCATGAATTGGGATGGGGCCAATGTTGTCACCTGGGCAGGATGGGACAACTTCAGACAGTTATTCCAGGATACAACTTTTCGCATTGCCTTGAGCAACACCTTCTACTATGTTATCGGAACGGTACCCCTGACTATGGTCGTATCGCTTGGGCTGGCCTTGCTGCTCAACCAGCCTTTGCATGGAAGCAAGCTTTTCCGTACGGCATTTTTCTTTCCCTATGTGGCATCTCTGGTCGCAGTCGCCGTCGTCTGGAACATGCTCTTCCACCCAGCAATGGGGCCGGTAAACCAACTACTCGTAACACTAGGCGTGGAAAATCCGCCTCGATGGAGCGCATCGGTGGATTGGGCAATGCCCACCATCATCATGGCGAGTATTTGGAAAGGGATGGGGTATTACATGGTGATCTATCTTGCGGCCCTGCAGGGCATCCCTTCGTATCTCTATGAGGCGGCCGCAATCGATGGTGCAAATGCCTGGCAGAAGTTTCGCTATGTCACCTTGCCTATGCTGACCCCCGCAACTTTCTTTGTCAGCATGATGCTGACTATCGCGTCCTTCAAAGTCTTCGATCTGATCATGGTCATGACCGGTGGCGGTCCGGGGCGCGCAACCAATGTGTTGGTGATTCATGCCTACAATACGGCATTTAAGGAATTCCGGTTTGGTTACTCCAGTGCCATAGCGATGGTCTTATTTGTGATTGTCTTGATCATTACTATCATTCAATTCCGGGCGGAAAGGCGTTGGGTCAGCTACCTGTAAATGCGAAGGAGATACTGAAGTGCATAGCTTATCAGAACCGAAAGATTATAAGGAAAGCAGATTTCTATCCCATCGACTTAAGTCCAGTCTAGGTCAGGCCATTATTTATATTTTCCTAATTGCAGCGGTGGTAACCATATTACTGCCCTTCTTATGGATGATCTCTGCCTCTCTCAAGCTGGACAAGGATGTCTTTCGTTTCCCGATTGAGTGGATTCCTGCGAATCCGCAATGGGACAACTATGTGAAGATTTGGACACAGATTCCTTTCCTGACCTTCTTTTCCAATACCGCTAAGCTGACGATTATTATCACACTGCTCCAGCTCTTTACGTGCAGCTTTGCCGGCTATGCTTTTGCCAAGCTCAAATTCAAGGGTAGAGATATTCTCTTTCTGGCCTATGTTGCAAGCATTGCAATCCCGTGGCAGTCCTACATGGTGCCTCAGTTTATCCTGATGCGAAAATTGGTTCTGGTCGATACCCATCTGGGGTTGATCCTGCTACAGTCATTCTCGGCATTTGGCGTCTTCCTGATGCGCCAGTTCTTTATCAACATTCCCAACGACATCGTCGACGCGGCACGCATCGATGGACTCAGTGAGTACGGAATTTACTTCCGGATCATGCTTCCGCTTTCTAAGCCTGCGATTGCGACTCTGACTATCTTCTCTACTGTCTTTGTCTGGAATGACTTCATGGGACCACTCATCTATCTAAATTCTCAGTCTCTTAAGACCATTCAACTAGGCTTGCGCATGTTTATCCAGCAGTATTCTGCTAATTACTCCCTGATTATGGCGGCATCACTCGTATCGTTGATACCCGTGACAATTCTCTTCCTTGTCTTTCAGCGATTCTTTGTCGAGGGCATCGCAACCACAGGCATCAACGGCTGACGACAACCTCAAGTTTGCCCGGATACGTAACATAAGGAAAACATCGTTATGCTCTATCCGCAATCCAATCGCTACCGCCGGGTGTTCGATCTTTCCGATTTCTGGGACATCCACTTTGACCCTGACCGGGAGGGACGTCCAGCAGGCTGGGCTTCCGGATTTGTCGACGGGCAGCCGATTGCCGTCCCAGCCAGTTGGAACGAACAATTTGACAGTATGCGTGACTACCTCGGCATTGCCTGGTATCAAACCTGCTTCGACGCGCCATGGGATATCACAGATCAGAAGTACATTCTCCGGTTCGGATCGGTTAATTACCTGGCCGAAGCATGGCTGAATGGCACCCGACTCGGCAGCCATGAGGGCGGGCATCTGCCCTTCGAGTTCGATGTAACGCAGCTTTTACACGCTGAGAATAACAGGCTGGTTGTGCGCGTCGATGGTGCTCTGGCGCCCAACCGCGTTCCACCGGGGAACGTTCCCCTGAACACCCTGGATCGTTTCGGCGAGGTCAACTATCCGGATAGCTCGTTTGATTTCTTTCCCTACTGCGGCATCCATCGCCCGGTGCTATTGTATGCTGTTGCGCCGGACGGGCTGTCCGATGTGACGATTATAACAGATATCAACGGCGATACCGGTCTGGTCAGCGTACACATCCAACGTCGTGAGAGCACACCAGCGCGTGCTCGCCTGACCCTGCAAGGACATGGGGCATCGATCTCTACCACGGTGGAAGTCGATGCTCAAGCCGAGGTCACTCTGAAGGTGCCACGGGCCGCTCTGTGGGCGCCCGGCTCACCCAATCTCTACGACCTGAACATCGAGCTGGAAAAGGACAGCCGGGTGTTTGATCGCTACACCCTGCCGGTTGGCATTCGCACCATCCGCGTCGAGGGTGATCAGCTGCTGCTCAACGGCCGGCCGATCTACCTGAGAGGCTTTGGGCGTCATGAAGACTTCCCGATTGTCGGGCGTGGGCTTCTCCCGGCGCTGATCGTCAAAGATTATGCGCTGATGGACTGGATAGGAGCGAATTCGTTTCGCACCAGCCATTATCCCTATTCGGAGCAGATGATGGCCCTGGCCGACCGGTTGGGGTTTCTGGTCATCGATGAGACCCCGGCGGTCGGGTTGTTCTTTGACGAGGATGGGCTGGATCGTCGCCTCGATCTTTGCTGCCAATACACCCGTGAGCTGATCGACCGCGACAAGAACCATCCCAGCGTCATTGCCTGGTCATTGGCAAACGAGCCCCATTCACATCGGCCGCCCGCCGGGGAATTCTTTCGGAACTTGTACGATCTGGCCAGATCGATGGACACAACCCGCCCAATCACCGTGGTCACCACAGTGGGAGAAAAAGAGGAGGCCTTCGCGTTCGTCGACTTCATGTGCCTGAATCGCTATTATGCCTGGTACAGCGAGCCGGGTCAGCTCGATATTGGCTGCGAGCGGTTGTCCGAAGAGCTGGATGCCCTGTACAGCCGGTATCATAAGCCTCTGGCACTGACTGAGTTTGGCGCCGACACGGTGGCAGGATGTCATGCCGAGCCACCGGAGATGTTCAGTGAAGAGTATCAGGTCGAAATGCTGGCGCGTTACATCGATGTGCTGCGTAGCAAACCTTTCGTTATCGGCGAACATGTGTGGAACATGTGCGATTTCAAGACCGGGCAGATGGTTCGACGAGTGGGCGGCTACAATTTGAAGGGTGTCTTTACGCGCGATCGACGGCCTAAGATGGCAGCTCATTATCTGCGGCAGCTCTGGAAAGGCGACAAGGCCCGATGACCGGCAATCTCCACGATCTGACAGAAGTTGTTGACGCCGCGCTTGAGAAAGTAGCAGCGAATCTGATAACTTTCGCCGATGTGTATCCGCACGATCACACCATCGACAACAGTTACCGGCCGCGTGAGCGGGTCGATGACTACCCGGAAGGCAGCAACGTGGGCTGGACAACCGGCTTCTGGCCCGGAATGCTGTGGCTGGCTTATGAGCTGACGGGCTCACCGGAGTATCGGCAGGCCGGCCTGACACACGTAGAGCGGTTCAGACAGCGCCTGGCGGATGGGGTTAACATCGATCACCATGACATGGGATTCTTGTACACCCTGACTTGCGTCGCGCCCTGGCGGCTGATCGGCGATACAACGGCCAGATCAACCGCTCTCCAGGCAGCCGAGCAGTTGATGACACGTTACCTCGAAGTGCCTGGTATCTTGCAAGCCTGGGGGAATATAGATGATGTCCGGCAACGCGGGCGGGTCATTGTGGATACTCTGATGAACCTGCCGCTGCTGTACTGGGCCAGTTTGGAAAGCAGCGATGCGCGTTACCACCAGGCAGCTTATCGAAACGCCTGCCGGTTGCGCGATCACCTTGTGAGGCCGGACGCGAGCACCTACCACACATTCTACTTCGATCCGGTGACGGGCACGCCTCTGTACGGACGAACAGAACAGGGCGCTGCCGACGAATCATGCTGGGCGCGCGGCCAGGCCTGGGCGATCTACGGCTTCGCGCTGAGTTATGCCTATACATGCGATGTCACTTTCCGGGATACTGCCTGCCGGGTAGCCGATTATTTCCTCGATCATCTACCGGGAGACGGCGTGGCCTATTGGGATCTGATCTATACAGACAGCAGCGGCGAGGAACGCGACAGCTCGGCAGCTGCGATTGCCGTGTGCGGCCTGCTGGAACTGTCCGGGCGGCTGCCCGACAGAACCCTGTCGATGCATTACAGCGCGGAGGCTCGACGCATCTTCGATTCGCTGTACCAGCATTATTCTACTGCCGGATTGCCTACATCGAATGCGCTGTTGCTCCAGGGTGTCTACAATAAGCCCGGCGGCGCGGGAGTCGATGAAGGCAACCTGTGGGGCGATTATTTCTACCTGGAAGCACTGGCACGCCTGGCAAAAACCAATTGGCAACCCTACTGGTAGCTTCATAATATAGTCTCAATCTCAACTCCATTGCTTAGGGATGGGGATTAAACAACTTTCCCTGTAGGGTCGGCAAGATAGGCTAGTGATTCTTATTCCCTAGCAGTTTGTCGGAGAAGTTGGGAAATCGGCTTTGTTCTACCGAAATGAGCCCCAAAACCATGCCTAATCTCTGGTTTTGAGGTGTTGAAAGCCTCGTTCGTTCGCTCATCCGACGACTACCCAAAGCTACTTTTCCAACAAACTGCTAGAGCACCGTTGGGTTGCTCTCGCTGTTAATAGCCTGGCAAGTTATGCGGGACTGCGAAACAACAGCATTGTTACCTGCAGCGATCAAGACAAAGGTTCGCGGGGTGCATCCAAACGTTGACAAGACAGAATATGCAGATGATAATCTCCTCCGTAGTCATGGGCTCGTCTTCTTTAGCTAACACATGCTTTATCCTTGCTATCACATGACTTATCCTTGACTTTCCGGCACCACTAGCGCAGTTGGCACAAACAGAACCAGGGTTAAAGAAGCCTATCATGCCGAACTGCCTGGATGTTTCGCAGTACAGCCACAACTATGGATTTACTTACACCGCGAAACACTAGTTACTATATGGAGGCCACAGACCCTTCTACAGGGAGTAGAGATCTGTGTATCAGGCATTCAAGCACCAGAGCCGCGCGCTATGCATGCGGATTATCCCCCTTCCAATTCTGATCCTTGCCGCACTGAGCACCATCGTCGTGCCCGCTGCCATCCGGACCCAATCAGAGGCAACGGCCTCGCCGGAGCCGGTCTTTTCACTGCCTGGTGGCTACTACAGCAAGGACATCCAACTGGCGATTGACACTTCCTTCCCCAACACCCACGTAATCTTTACGGTGGATGGTCGTGTGCCCACGCAGGCTACCGGGAACCTCTACACTCACCCTATCCATATGAGCGCAGCCACACCAGCCGTCACCATCATCCGCGCTCGTGTCGTGCTGCCTCAAGGCGAGTTGGGGCCGGTCGTCAGCGCTTCGTATTTCATCGGTATTGAGGCCACATTGCCCATTATCTCGCTGATTGTAGATCCTGATGACCTGTGGTCTCCGGATCGCGGTATCTATGCCAATC
>JAFGLD010000369.1 GCA_016928235.1 Anaerolineae bacterium
CCCGGCTACCGGCGTGCGAGTTCAGCTTCGTTGAGCAGGATAACACACTGGGAGGGTAGCGATGAAGATCGGTCAAAACCAGACCTCACAGCCGCCAACGCGCCTCGGCCAAAACGCAGGATGGATGGAATTGCTCGTGCTAATCTTTGTCTTGGGCATCATCGTCGGCGCACAGGGATGGCACAACGACATCGTTCGCAGTGTGCAGGCGATCCCTGCTCTGATTAGCCAGGCTGCGGCCCCTTCTGACGATCTGCCCACGCTGATCATCGACATGAGCTTTGAGACCTACAATCAGCTCCTGAGCCAGCGCGAGCGGGCACTAGAAGCGGGCGTTTCGATCCCCTCATCTGGGGATTTTGTGATAGCTACCGCTCAGTTGGACAACGACATTGTGCCAATCAACATGCGCTTGCCGGCCGGGCCCGCTACTCATATGGGTGCTGACGAACGCTGGGCTTTCGAGGTGCGTACCCAGGACGATCTTGAACTGTTGGGGTTGCAGCGATTCTATCTTGTGGATCCGGCGGTCAATAACTGGCTCAACCAGTGGGCCTTTGCCCGTGCTCTTGAGCAAGAGGGTATCCTGGTAGCCCGCTATCAGTTCGTCCGGCTCATCTTTAACGGCCGGGATTGGGGCATCTATGCACTCCAAGAAGGATTTGACAGCGAGCTACTGATGGAGCAGGGCCGATATGAAGGAGTGATTGTCGAGTTTGATACCGACTTGCTATGGGAGTCGATCGCTCATTTTCAGGGCGACCGTCAGGCTGCAACCACCGATCCTGTCGCCAACCTCTCTGCCGCTGACGTCCAGTATTTTGAGATTGACGCCTTCCGCGATGCAACCATTGACCGTGACCCTGGCCTGTCCGACCAAAGGGAGCGGGCGATTGGCCTGCTGCGCGCGCTCCAGACCGGCCAACTGCCGGCATCTGCAGTGTTCGATGCACAGCAGTATGGTCGATTTCTTGCCCTGGTCGACCTGTGGGGGGCAACGGAGAGCACATCGCTGGTCAATCTACGCTACTATTACAACCCAGCCTCGGAGCGGCTTGAGCCGATCGGGTTCAACGGCAATCCGCTGGGCGCCGGCGAGCGCCTCTCGCTGACTGCCACCTATGGCGATCCCGTCTTGCAGGCAGCATACGTCGAACAGGCCCTGCGCATCAGTCAGCCCGGCTATCTTGACCAACTGCAAGCGGAATTGGAACCTGATATCCAACAACTACAGGACACCATACGAGCACAGGCTGAGGACGGGGCGCTTACCCCGCCGTGGGATGAATTGCGCCGGCGGCAGGAACAGATACGCCGTTCTCTTGATCCTGTGCAGCCAATCTTTGCCTACATGGGATCGCCCGAGCAATCAATGAGTGGAACACTGGGTATTGATGTGGGAAACATCCTGAACCTGCCAGTCGAGATCGTTGGCTTTGACATCAATGGCACGACCTTTCTTCCAGCAGAGCGAGATGGATTGTCGGACGAATCGGTTGAGCTTCTGACCGATCACATGGAAGCCATCGTCTTACGGGCCCTCGATGTGACCCAGGCGCCGGTGATCCGCTACGCGCACTTCGATATCCATCTGGCCGATATCCAGCGTCTGGACAATGAGAGCGATTTTACACAGGAGCTGGAAATCCGCGTTGTTACACGGATTCTGGGCCTATCTACTACGCACCTGACTCGCGCACAGTACGGCTATCCGGACGTTCTCTTTGTAAACACCGGGGAATGAACAGGAATGGAGGAATGTTGCATGCCCGCCCTCGATGCGCTCATGCCGGATCATCAAGCTAATAGCGAGACTGACCTGCGCTACGAAATCAAATTAGTCTGCGCGCAACATAGACTATCACAGGCCCGTTTCTGGATTCGGCTCCATCCGGAGGGGTTCATGGTGGCGCATCCGCCACGCCAGGTCAATAGCCTGTACCTGGATACACCTCACCTGCGCAGCCTGAATGACAACCTGGAGGGACTGAGTATTCGCCGGAAGCTCCGCCTGCGCTGGTATGGCACTGGAGTGGAAGGCGTTTACCCCTTCTTGGAGATCAAAGAGAAATGCAACTTGTTGGGGCGAAAGAAACAGGTTCTGCTGTCATGTGCACTGGACCTGGCATTGCCGTGGTCAGAGACCCTGAAGGCGATTGGAGCCACTGTTGCACCCGCCTGGCAGGTGCGGCTACAGACAATGAATCAACCCACCTTGTTGAACCACTATCAGCGCGAGTACTATGCCACACCAGATGGTGACATACGGGTCACGTTAGATTACGCCCAGGTCGCCTACGATCAACGCCTGACCACTCGCCCCAACCTGCGTGTTCGGCTGCCAATCGCTGACGCTGTCGTGATCGAGATCAAGACAGCAGCTCAAAATACCGAGCGGTTGCAGGAGGTTATTGCCTGGTTCCCACCATTTCGCAGCCGGAATTCCAAATATGTCCAGGGCTTGCTGGCTAGTCTAGGCTGACTATCGAACCTGGATAGAATGCAGCGCGATAACGCGATCTGACACTTCAACGCCTGACCCTTCCACAATCACGAGGTGCTCCAGGCTGGGCCAGCGATACATGCCCACCTGGAGCCGGTATGTCCCGGCAGGGATCTGGGGTTCGAGCGTCAGGTGGTGGATATCCGGGACAATCTCCGCCGGAATCCACGCCGTGGTTGCATATCGCCCATCCATTGGCGGTCCATCGTGGCCAGCAACGAGCTGACCGTCGGCGTCTAGCAGGTGGACGAACACGATGTAATCTTCATCCGGTGAACGCTGGGCCTGCCAATAGAGGGTGACATCGAATTCATCTCCAGGTGATACAGTGTCCGGCGCTGAAAAGCTCAACAGAGTGATCTGGTCACCAAGATTAGCCCCCACCGGCCTCGCACTACCCATCTCGCCCTGCCAGGGGACAACGACATATCCCAGGACAACTTGCTCGATGGGAGATGTATTGCCCCCCTGGTAGATGGGCAGGAACTCCTTCAACTGAGGGGCAGCTACTCTCATCTCCAACTGATGTGCCCCTACAGGGATATCGGCCGGCATCGTTAACACGAACCGTTGAGCGATCGGCTGACCCCTCTGCCACCAATCCACCAGAGAGCTAATAGGAGGGGCAATAGTGTCCTGCTGCACCCATCTTTCGCCGTCCCACGGCGAGGTCACCCGCACCACGGTGTGGAAAGTATCGATTACAGGGTCCATCGCCTGTAGATAAAGGGAAACATAGATAGCATCTCCCGGCTGAACACGGTCCGGCCAGTACCTGTATCCGACTAACGTAACGCCATCCGGCAAGCGCATGTCCAGCGGCTGGTATTCACCCATCTCGAACCGGCTGGCGTTATAGCCCCAGATCACAAAGGGTGATGTGGCATCGTGGGGTGCCTTGAACGTCTGCAGTGGTGCGTAATACTCCTGAAACCAATCCGTTCGGGTCAAGAGATCCCATCCTATGCTCTTGAACGAAACACAATAAGCAGGCGGATTTCTGTTCAGCGTCTGTAGCAAGCGTGCCAACTCCGCCTGATCGCTCCGCTCCCCGTTCCACGGGAGTGTAGGCCGATCTGCCAAATAGCCAATGCGCTCGGAGCCAAATACAGTCTCTGTTGGCTCACTGTTAGTGTACAGCCAAGTCCCGGCCTGCTGCTCCAACTCCACTCGGGCGACTGGCCGATGCGAGTAGTCTGCCAGGAGCGAGGATAGCTGGGCAACTCCCAACGGCAGCCAAACCACAAAAGTCAGGCCGACAGTCAGCGTCAGGCGATCGAGGCGAAATCTATTCTGTGCGCGGACCCACTCAATGAACCAGTCGATGCCACAGCCGGCTAGAAACAGCGCCAGCACACCGAGCATCGTCCCCGCCGCCTCGCTGCCCCTCAGGATTAGAACCGCTACCCACAGAACCCCCATCCACCGTGCCTTGGGTGCCATCCCTAACAATCCAAGCACGATGAATGGTAAAAACAGCCAGTAGAATTCGCTCTCACTGACAATCCGCTCAATATCACCGGCCCATTGAGTCAGATGGGACAGGGAGAATGGAGCAACAAGCTGCTGAAACACCATCACCCCCCAGCCAACCATGGCAAGCACCAGGAGCAGGAAAAGCCACAAAGGGAACCGTCTTCGATAGATCCACTGGAAGGCTAATAGCAACAATGCCAATGCCAGCATAGTCATGTCAAACTGTGTAAGCAGCAGAAGAATCAAAGTGCCGGCTTGCAGCTTCCACTGCTTTCTGATTAACGTCACCACGCAGATCGAGACCCAGGCAACGGCCCACGGAATTTCGGTCCCTGCCGTCATCACAATAAGAGGGCTAACAGCAACAAGGATAGCCGATACCACTGCCGCCACCGGCCGGTGAACTGTCCGGCCAAGTGTATAGATTGCCACAGTCGCTAAGCTCCAGCCAAGCATACTGAGGATGAGAGCGGCTTGTGGAACTGGAATGCCCATGGCTGCTGACAATGACAGCGCCAGCACATAAAGTGGGGCTCTAAAGATGGGGGATTCCGGCACCAGGCTGTAGGCCAATTCGCGCCCAGTTGCCAGATGACGAGCACACCGGAGCGCCGCATAGGTGGCATCGTCAAAGTAGATGCCCCACGCCAACCCAACGATCAAGGGCAAAATTGGGAGCAGCAGCCACAGCATGAACTTGGCCGGCCATCGTATCGTTGGCCACCAGGATGCAAAAGAGAGTGCGTGTTTATCCCCTTCCATAATAGCGATTCTACCTTTAGTTTTACGCTAACCGGTTTGAAATCGTCATGGAGGCCGGAATTGTGGTAAGCTGAAAAGGATGCTTATAGCGGTTCACATATAGACGGGAGGCTTCATGACCGCGACCAATGATACCATAGAAACCATAGGAATGCTGGCAGAAAGCACGTCCGGTTATAGTCGGGAGCATCACAGCCTACACCTCTGCATCAAAACCGGATGGGCTCATTTCCACGCTTTCAGATTCCCACTCGACCGGCTCATGTCACGACCATCAGAGTTTGGTCAATAGGGCGATGGTCATCGTCAACAGGCTTTGGAAGCTTGTGGGTTGACCGTTTGATCAACTTTGCCATTCGTACATCAGTTTTCACTACTGGACACTTAGAAAAATACCCAGGTCAACAACGTGTGGCTATGTTACAATCACTACCAGACCACCCAACGCGGAAACAACAATCAATTGCAACCTCTAAAAGGATGCCATGTGACTGCAAAACCCACATCTACCAATAACGATCAACAGCAAGACCTGTCCGACCGGTTAGCCACGCTATCGCCGGAACAGTTACGCCTGCTGTTTGACAGACTGCTCGACCAGAAACCCGAGCTTGAAGATTGGTTCACAGTGATGGTTGACAGCCTGGCCACCCCTCCACCGGCAGATGCTTCCACAAAAAAGCAACGGCAAACGAATGTCGATGTCGATGCCTTTCGCCGGCAGATTGACCAGGCCATTGGGCTGCTGGACTATCGCCATCACTGGGAAACAATCTGGAACATGGTCCACGGTCTGGAATCGGTTCATGCCCAGGCCGTGGCTTTCCTGAGGAGTGGGGATTTTTACACTGCGCTGGTATTGATGCGCGCCCTGGGTAATGAAGTCATCCCCCAGTACCCCGAATTGGAGGAGGAATGCCAGGTGGCCGATTTCCTGGACAGCTGGGGTGACGATATGACGGAAGCTATTTTGGGAGCCGATTTAAGCCCTGAGGAGCGCGAAGAGCTCAGCCGCCAGATCGATAAATGGGCAGCAACGCTGGTCGATTACGGGTTCGACGATACTCTAGACAAACTGACGACAGCCTGCAATCAAGATGAAGATCAACCGGCTGACGGCAACGTCGCTGCTGACTTACTCGAAGCAAAACTCAACGTACTGGCCTATGGAGACAACACCGAAGACTATCTGCGATTCTGCCTGGCGCACCAGGCTCACTGCCGCTACGCGCGTCGGCTCATCGACATGGGGCAGGGTGAACAGGCCATCAAACACGCCCTTGAACACACCATGACGGTCGACGAACACCTGGAACTGGCACACGCTTTTTTGGATAAAGGCCACGCCGAAGAAGCTTATCAGGTGGGTCTGAAGGGATTATCCGGCGAGGGCAATAAGTACCTTCTCGGCAGTTGGCTGGCAGCATTGGCCGAAGATCTGGGGCACCTCGACGTCGCGCGGCAGGCCTGGATGGCGGCCTTCGCAGATATGCCCAGGCTCGAAGCGTACCAGAACCTGAAGCGGCTGGCCGGTGATGAGTGGGCAAAGCTGCGCCCCGATTTGATCGCCCGATTGCGGCAAGAGTCCTATTCATCCGTCTTGGTCGAAGCACTCATCGATGATCAGGAAGTGGACGAGGCGATCAAGGCCTGGGGAGAGAAGCCTTATGGGGGTTACATGCTGCTGGAAAAGCTGGTCGACGCGGCAGCCGCCACCCATCCGGATTGGGCTGCCGAACAGGCCATGAAAGAAGCCGAACGTTTGATCAACAAGGCCAGCAAATACTATCCGCACGCCGTTACCTGGCTGGGCAAGGTCAAGGCAATTTACATCCGACACAACCGCCCGGATGATTGGCGGGCATACCTATCCCAAATTCGAGAGAAATACGGGCGCAGGTACTCGCTAATGGGGCAAATCGATAGCGATCTCCGTTGATTGACAACCCTTCGGAGGGTTCTTCAGGCCCCAACAATCTCACCAATCTTTATCTCCGAGAAATCCTTGACAATCCTGTCCAGATAAGTTAACTCAGCAAACGCCTCCGCCTCGTGCGTCGTGGCCAGGGCGATGACCGTCATCCCGGCGCGGCGCCCCGCTTCCAGACCGGCATACGAATCCTCAAAGACCACGCACTCAGCAGGCTCAACACCCAGGCGCCTTGCCGCTGTGAGGAAAATCTCCGGATTGGGCTTGCTCTTCTCGATGCCCTCCGCGTCGACCACCGCGTCGAACATATCGCGGATACCCAGGCCGTCCAGCACAAAATCGACGTTCTCCCGCGGCGCCGAGGTCGCAACAGCCAGTTTGATTCCTATCGCCTTAGCCTGCTGAACTAGTTCACGGAAGCCCGTCACCGTCTCCATCTGGGGCCCATAAAGCTCCCGATAGCGCGCCTCTTTACGGTCGGCCAGCACCTGCACCCGGTCATCGGTCATTCTCTCGTCGATCAACATCCGCATGATCTCCCCGTTGGTTCTCCCGTTGGCGCGGAGCAGAAACTCCTTGTCGGTGATGGAAATACCCATGCCGGACAGGAGATCCAGCCAGGTCAGGATGTGTACCGGCATGTTATCGATAATCGTGCCGTCCATGTCAAAGATAAAGGCTTTTTTGGGGGATTTTGTCATCAGTAGGGCAGTCTTTCAGTAGTTTTTAGTTACAGGCCTGCTAAAACAGGCCCCATCGAGGCGGGAGTTTAACGCAGCAAGGCCGTTCGGACAAAGGAGGGTATTGGCACCGTCTACAGGGACTTCTACGGGCATACCCATGCTGTTTACATTGAGCCTCCGCCCATCCCAGATGGCAGCACCGCTCTATGGTATCTTCTCAACAAACCTGACAGTTTTGAGTGACGGACGACTTGCGGTCGTTTGAGTGACGAGTTTTAGTTTACAGCTAACCGCTAACCGCCAAACGCTAACCGCTGAATAGTTATGTTCCTCGAATGATTGAGAAGATACCCAGGATGGGTGGATGGGGACAGGACACAGGGTAGCAAGACCAGGAGTATGGTAGGAGTATGGCAGGAGTATGGCAGCAGTATGGCAGCAGTATGGTAGCAATAGCGCGTGCAAGGAGCGCCATTTGACCTCACCCCCACGATGCCTCAATGATCCGTCAAGCTCATTCTTGGAGATCAGTGTTTAGACACAAATCACAGGTCGACGGTCAAAAAACCAAGAACCACCCCAAGTTATTGAGAAGATACGCTCTATGAACGTGTCATCCACCACCCATCACCCAAAACTCGTCACTACTTTTGTTGCCTCCACTGCCCGGATGATTTATTCTTAGGAGCTATCTGGTCTAACACTAACTACCTGAAAACTCATGCTCACACTCGAATTCCTCATCGAAGCACTCACACCGCCGTCTGCCCCCCCCCCCATGCATGGGGGAGGATCGGGGAGGGGGTCGCGCCCTATCACTGATGTGGTGATCGACTCGCGCCGGGCCGGGCCGGGGGCGCTGTTCGTCGCGCTGCCCGGCGAGCAGGCCGATGGCCATCAGTATGTTGCTCAGGCGCTGGAGAAGGGTGCCGTCGCAGCCGTCATCGACCAGAACATCGAGGTATCCTGCCCAGTTATCGACCTGACGACCGCAGGGGCACGAACTATCGTGTCCCTACAGACGCCGCTGTGTCTGAAGGTCGCGAGCGCCCTGCCGGCCCTCCAGGAAGCAGCCCGCCGGTGGCATCGACACTGGGCTGGGCTACCCGGCAGACGCACCATCGGCATCACTGGCAGCGTGGGCAAATCGACCACCAAAGAGGTCATCGCCGATGTGCTGGCAAAGCACTTCAGCACACTCAGGAACGAAGGCAGCTACAACAACGAGATCGGCTTACCCATGACGGCGCTTAAGCTGCGGTCAGACCACGAGCGAGCGGTGCTGGAGATGGGTTTCTACGTGCCGGGTGAGATCGACCTGCTGACCGGCATCGCCCCACCCCAGGTCGGCGTGGTGACGCTGATCGCGCCGGTACACCTGGAGCGAGCCGGGAGCATCGACACCATCATCCGCGGCAAGGCCGAGCTGCTCCAGGCGCTCCCGGCAGACGGGACGGCCATCCTCAATCTGGACGATGACAATGTTATGGCGATGGCAACCTTTACCCAGGCGCGGGTGCTGACGTATGGCCTTAGCCCCAAGGCCGATGTATGGGCCGATCAGATCGAGGGATTAGGGTTGGACGGCGCGCGCTGCGTGCTGCATCATGAGGGTGAATCTCGCCCGGTTCATTTGAAGATGCTGGGCCGCCACAGCGTCTACACCGCACTGGCGGCTGCCGCAACCGGTCTGGTCGAAGGAATGAGTTGGGAAGAGATCGTCGACGGGTTGGAGAGCACAGCGGGCAAGCTGCGGCTGGTGGCCGTGCCCGGCTTGCGCGGATCGACCATCCTGGATGACACTTATAATGCCAGCCCGCCGTCGATGATCGCTGCGCTCGACCTGCTGGCCGATGTACCGGACGAGCGCCGCATCGCCGTGCTGGGCGACATGCTGGAGCTGGGCGAGTATGAGGAGGAGGGCCATCGACGGGTTGGCCAACGCGCCGCCGCAGTCGCCGATGTTCTGGTGACGGTCGGCGAGCGCGGCAGGATCATCGCCCGGGAGGCGCGGCACAATGGGATGTCTCCATCCCGCGTACACATTGCATCGACGGCGCAAGAGGCCATCGAGTTCCTGCAATCAATCATCCGGCCGGGCAATGCAGTGCTGGTTAAGGGTTCGCGAGCGGTCAAGATGGAACAGATCGTCGCGGCCCTACGCGAAGTAGAAAGCAGTGGAGGGAACAATGACCAGAATAGTTGTGCCTAGCCATCTCAGAACCAAAATCAAAGAGATTGTCAAGGCGTTCAACGAGCGAGAGATCGACGATCCCGAATGTTATTACGTCGTACGATTTCGAGATCAGTACGTGTTTCTGGCCCAAGACGGCCTGGGTGGGCCTTATCAGATTTGTCGTCTGACCTACACCGGCGATATGAATCGTTGGGAGTTTGCCATTTATCGACACACCAAAGACAGATACGATCCTGACGTCGGGCCTTTCCCCGGATGTGAGCATCTTGATGGAACGATAGAAGGCGCCATGCGGGCCGGTATCGAGGCCTATCCTTGTTGAGCCGCCATTGTGTACAAATAAGCCGGAATGGAGCAAGAAATGGCCAAGAGAGCAACCAAACAAAAATCTACCCGCACGCAGGGCATCCCGGACGATGTCAAAAAACGTGTTCACGAGATCGTCGAGGCGTTTAATGAGCGTGAGATCAAGGCGAAAAACTGCCGGTACGTGGCGCGGTTTCGAGGGCGTTATCTCTTTCTCGACCGATGCGAGCGTGGCACCCCCTCGCCGATTTGCCGCCTGGAATACACCGGAGATCTCGACGACTGGGGATTTGCGATCTACAAGTACAGCCGGGATACGTACGACGCGCATGACTGGTTTTTCCCTGGCTCACAGCACATCGATGGGACCATAGAGGGTGCCATGCGTACCGGCATCGAAGCTTACCCATGCAGCACAGCACGCAGTATCCGGAGTATGTTGGGATGCCTGGTATTCTTTGTGCTGCTTCCCTGGCGATTGCTGGTTGGGTTTGTACGCTCAAAGTTCCGGCGAGGTATTTCGCCCACTATCGCCGATACCAGATCAGGAGAAGAAACGGATAACAGCCTGTGAGAGACCTGGCATTTGGCTTATCATTGGGAGGCTTGACCTTCCTGTTTACCGTGATCTGGGGTGGCCCGTTTATCGAAGTACTCCGGAGACTGGGCATCGGCAAGCAGGTGCGGGCCGAGATCAGCGACGTGCACAGCGCCAAAATCGGCACACCAACCATGGGCGGGCTGCTGATCCTGACCCCGGTGCTGATCGTGACACTGGGGCTGAATATCGCCAGCCTGTTGGTACCCAAGGTCACCACCGGCCGCTCGATTCTGCTGCCGCTGGTGGCGATGGTGCTATACGGTGGGCTGGGCGCGCTGGACGACTGGGAAGGCATCATGGGCACCCGGGCCGTCGGCGAGGGCCTATCCGCGCGCGTTAAATTTGCCGGGCAGGTTATTGTCGCGCTAGGCGCGTCACTGATACTGATGTACGGGCTGGATATCCACTCGGTGGTGCTACCGGGCATCATCTTCAAGTTCGATCTGGGACTGCTCTATCTGCCGATTGCCACACTGCTGATCACATTCATGTCGAATGCCGTCAACCTGACCGACGGGCTCGACGGGCTGGCCGGAATCATTACAGCCAGCGCCTTCGCCTGCTACGGGGTTATCGCCTTTATGCAGGGTCAGATCTACCTGACCCAGTTCTGCTTTACGACGGTCGGTGCCTGCTTCGCCTTTCTGTGGTACAACGCACACCCGGCCCAACTGTTCATGGGTGATACCGGCGCGCTGGCGTTGGGGGCAACGTTGGCCATTGTCGCGCTGATGACCGGCCAGTGGTTGATCCTGCCGGTCATCGCCATCATTCCAGTCGCGGAAGCGACATCGGTGATGCTCCAGGTGGCCTCCTCACAGCTCAGCCGGCGGCTGCTTGGCGAGGATCGACGCATCTTCCTGCGCACCCCGCTTCACCACCACTTCGAGAAGCTGGGCTGGAGCGAGACGCAGATCGTGCAGCGGTTCTGGCTGGTCGGGATACTGGCCGGGATGGGCGGGATAGCCCTGGCACTGTTATGATCAACCGATGCCTCATGGCAGATGACAGCTTCCGATCTTTAGCCGGCAGTTGTTTTCTTCACACCGCATTGTCAACCACTGAGCAAATACTGTAGGAGCATGTATGGGACAACTAGAGTCAGGTTGGGGGTTACAGGTTATCTTGTGGTTCCAATCATGGCGTACCCCCCTGGTGGAATCGATAGCCTTGCTCTTCCACTATACAGGATCGGTAGAATTTGCTCTTGTGTTCATCCCTCTGATTTATTGGTGCGTCGATGAACGCTTCGGGCGGCGGCTGATGTTGTTCTTCTCGCTCAACGGCTGGGTTAACGGCTGGCTGAAAGAATGGTGGCATCGACCCCGTCCGTTCCAGGTCTCGGATCAGGTTCGCCACGTCGTTCCCGAAGCATCCTACGGCATCCCCAGCGGCCACACTCAAAATGCAACGGCCCTGTGGGGCCCGGTGGCTCTGAATGTCCGACGCCACTGGGCAACCATAGCCGTCACCGTCTATGTGATCCTGATGGGCATCTCGCGGATGGTGCTGGGCGTACACTTCCCTCAAGACGTCATTGCCGGGGCTGCGGTTGGGCTGCTGCTGGTTGGTCTATATGCCTGGCTCGAAGCACCCATCAGCGCGTGGATCAACAAACAAGGCTTATGGACGCAAATCGGCGTGGTTATCGGGGTAACGGCCGCCGTGCTTGCCATCCATCCCGGCTTAATCCGGGCTACCAGCATCGATGAGGCAAATATCGCTGTAACATCTGCCGGCGCTTTCCTGGGAGGCGGGATCGGCATTGCATTGGAAACACGCCACATGCGTTTTTCGACAGACGGCACGGAGTGGAAACGTCTCGCCCGGTTCCTGCTGGGCGTGACCTTGTTGATGGGCCTGCGCTACGGGCTGAAAGCCCTGTTCGACGGGCTTGAGCCGGCGATGCTCTTTCGGTTGATCCGCTATGCGCTACTCGGCTTCCTGACGGTTTTTGGAGCGCCCTGGATATTTGTAAAGTCCGGGCTGGCCGAGCGAAGAACTGCTGGAGATGCATGATGAGTAAAAAACTCTCTTACCTGCTCCTGGCAGGTATTGTGCTGCTCTTCGTCGTGATCGGCACGCTGTATGCAATCGAGACACCGCCCTGGCAGGCCCCCGACGAGCCTGCCCACTACAACTACATCGCCCAGATAGCCGGGCGCGGCTGTTGTCCGATCATTGCGATGGGCGATTGGGATTCGGTATATCTGGACCAGATCAAGGGAGAGCAGTTCCCAGAGAATGTCGATCTCTCCCCTATCGAATACGAGGATCACCAACCGCCGCTGTACTACTTGCTGCTTACCCCGGTCTACCTTGCCACAGACGGAAGCCTGATTGCGCTGCGCCTGGCATCGGTGCTACTGGGGATCGGTGGACCGCTGGCCGCCTACTTTGTCATCGCGCGGCTGCTGCCAGAACATCGCATTCCGGCACTGGCGGCGGCGACCTTCGTCGCCTTTATCCCCCAGCGAGTAGCGATTATGGCGAGTGTCAACAACGACAGCCTGGCCGAAACAGTGTTGGGGATCATCCTGGTAGTCGCGATCACCTACCTGGGAAATCCCGGCTCGATCGATCCTGACGGTCATGCCGTTCCACTTCCCGAAGCAAGCCGACCTCATGCGGCAGCCCTGGGTGGGTTGCTCGGTGTTGCTTTTCTGACCAAGCTGACGATTTATCTTCCGGCAGCGATGATCGTGGGACTGGCCATCTTGCTCCGCCGGCGCACCGAGCGGCATTCCGCGCGCCAACTAGCCCAAGACTCGATCTGGGTTGCCGGGATGGCACTGCTCATCGGCGGTGGTTGGTGGATCCGCAATATTGTCGTCTACGGCTGGCCCGATTTTCTCGGACAGGCCGCGCACAACGGAGTGGTTATCGGGCAGCTCCGAACATCTGAGATGATCGCCACCGTCGGTCTGGGGCGCTATCTCACCGCATACCTGACTACCACTTACCATAGCTTCTGGGGACAGTTCGGCTGGATGGGCGTACCGATGCCGGATCGGATCTATCTGCTGATTGGCATTTTTCTGTCTATCACCCTATTGGGTCTGGTCATAACATTCGGATTATTCCGCCGGCGCCTGGAGCTTACCCCCTGGCAGAGAGCAGGTAAATGGGTATTGGCATCGGTGATCCTGGCAACGCTGGCCAACTACATCGGCTACAATCTGACATTTGTTCAATTTCAGGGCCGCTACCTGTACACCATGCTCATTCCACTGGCCGGGTTAGTCGCCCTGAGCTGGTGGGGATTGTCGTCAGGACTTGGGCAGCTGATATCGCCGCAAGAAAGCGCGGCCCGGAAACGATGGGAGCACCTGCTGGCCTGGATGCCGCTGGTGGCATTGGCCTGGATGCCATTCCTGACACTGTGGGCACTATTCAAGTACATCATCCCCAACCTGGGATAGCGAGAGGATATGTCATTGACCGACAAAATCAAGGCATTCCGGACATGGCTTACGCAAAGCGATCCGGGGATCGCCCTACTCCTGTTCTTGCTGACCTCCTGGGTGTATTTCGCCACTATCACCGGAGTGACTTCCAGCAATGACGGCGGTCACCATGCACTGGTACGAGCAATCGTGGAACGCGGCAGCTTCGAGATATCGCCTTATCTGGCCTTCACCGAGAACCAGGATTACGCCTTCAACGGAGATCGACGCTTTAGCCACAATCCTCCCGGGACCGCGCTGATGGCAGCACCGATTTATGCCCTCTCATACATAAGCCCCCTGCCGACACATCGACTGCCCTCCAAACACGATCCGGACAACCCTCGCATGGTTTACGCTGTTGCAACTGCGGCACTGGCAGCCGGCGGAGCCATCGCCCTGTTTTTCCTGACGCTGCGTCGACACTTCGAACTTTCACGGACGGCAGCACTACTGGCCGGCCTGGGATTGGCCTTCGGTACAACAATGTGGAAATATGGCAGCGTCCTGTTTTCTCATGCGCCGTCAGCGATGGCACTCTGGCTGGCGTTATACCTGATCCTGGAAATCGAAAAAAAAGACAGGTTAGACTTGCCGCAAGCGATCCTGCTGGGGCTCGCATTGGGAATTGCGCCGCTGATTGAATACACCAATGTCCTATGGATCGGGATCGCGGGGATTTATCTGGCCCTGATGTTGGCGCGCCCATTTTTCCGGGCGATGGCTTCCCCAAAGGAACGCAACGCATGGATGACCGGCCTGATTGGGCTAGTCGCCGGCGCTGCGATCCCGCTGGGATTTCTCTTGATATATAACACCCTCAATTTTGGCGGGCCACTCGAGCTCTCAGGGCACCACGTCGATCCGGCCCGGTGGCCCCAGGCCATGACACTCCAATCCCAATTTTCGACCCCGCTCACGGTCGGTCTGCCGGCTATGCTCTTTTACGACGGCAACAACCAGGGGCTTTTTCTACTTTCTCCGATTACATTGCTGGGCATCGCGGGATTGTGGCCGTTGTATCACTATTCGCGCCGTCGATTTATCTTGTTGCTGGGCTCATTTGCTGTATTTGTGATAGTGTTTTCGGCTTATTGGGCCTTCAATCCGATGACAAACGATACCCGTTACCTCACTCCCTTTCTTGGCTTATGGTTCGTACCGGTGGGCTTCTGGATCGACCGTCACTACGCCGAAAAATCCACATCAACATTGCCGACACTGATGCTGTCTCTGTTGCTATACGGCCTGCTGTTTCTCTCGATCCGCAACCAGTTCATGCACATTGCCTTCTCCTGGAACTACGATCTCAGCCTCAGCAGCCTGCGCCCGATGGCCACACCGCTGGACAACATCGCCATATTGCTGGGAACCGTTTTTCGCAACACAGCCAATCTGCCCTTGCTCTGGCTGATTGAAGGCAGCGGTTTATTGATTGGCTTGGGCATCGTCGTTCTCAAAAGCAGGATAAAAGCATAGAATGCTCACGCCTTCCATCACACCTCTCCTCACCGGCTCCTTTGCCCCCGACTTTACACTCATCGAGGTTGTATCCCGCCGGCCGATGGCCCTCAGCGACTTGCGGTGCAGCAGCATCGTGATCAACTTCTGGTCGGTCGATTGTCCCTGGTCGCGCTATTATGACGATTACTTCCTGGATCGCGCGGCCTTGTGGGCCAGGCAACAGGTGACGCTCACCATGATTGCCAGCAACCACAATGAAACAATCGAGCAGATGCAGGATATGGCCGATGCCTACGGTATCACCAGCCCGATCTTGCACGACGAAAACAATGTTGTCGCCGATGCATTTGGAGCACAGACAACGCCCCACATCTTCGTCATCGACGCTACCGGCCTGATCGTCTACCAGGGTGCCATAGACGATCGCACGTTTCGCCGGCTGGAGCCAACCACCAATTACCTCGATGCAGCAGTCGAGGCGCTCACCGCCGGGCGCAATCCGGCCACCAGCGATACACCTGCCTATGGTTGCCGGATTGTGCGGATATGATACGTAACCGTTCAGGGAGGGCATACTTGTGCTTTGAGTTCTTAGTTCTTGGTGATTAGTTTTTAGTCGGACATCATCCGGCAGACAACACGTATCGCTCTTACAAGCTTGTATGCTGTTCATCGACGGCTGATTGGTGTAATAGCCAATGGCCGGCGGCTATGGGGTAGTCACTAAACCAATCACTAACACCTAAAACTCGATGATCAAGTTTTTGGTCTGTCTGGTTTAGGCGATCAGTGATCAGTTTTTCGTCGCACAGCAATAACTGTACTCTTGGGTATGCTCATAGTTAGGCAGCAACATAGATGGTTTCAGGTTGTCATTAACCCTGCAATCCC
>JAFGLD010000370.1 GCA_016928235.1 Anaerolineae bacterium
ACATTGGCAGGTGATCAGTTTTCAGTGCTCGACGATTGAACGACAATCGTAGTGATCAGTTTAAAATCGTAGCCCAAAGATCGCAGAGCACAGGGATTGCAGGGCGAATGACAACCTGAAACCATCTATGTTGCTGTCTAACTGTAACCATACCCAAGAGCACAGTCGTTGCTGCGCGATGAAAAACTGATCACTGATCACTGAAAACTGATTACTAAACCAGACAGAGCAAAAACTTGATCATCGAGTAAAAACTGCCCCAAGTTATTGAGAAGATACATCGAGTATTCACTTCTGAGAACAGGCAATA
This sequence comes from Anaerolineae bacterium, assembly GCA_016928235.1. Taxonomy (GTDB): domain Bacteria; phylum Chloroflexota; class Anaerolineae; order Aggregatilineales; family UBA3940; genus JAFGMS01. The sequence goes on from JAFGLD010000370.1 coordinate 311, forward strand.
GCGTGCCGGGCGTTCTGTGCTATGAGGACTTGTGCCTCCGGTGCCACTGGAGGCAATGCGAAACACTGAGGCAGATACGATGTATCTGCCTCAGTGCCCTGCTGTGCTTAGCTACGGTTGGTTGGAAATTGCCTCTCAGACAACACTTCTACTGTCTCGGGCAGAAACCGATGCTGTGCGTGGTCTCGCCGGGCTGGAGGATGTTGTTCCAATCCACGCCTTCAATGGTCACCACGTTCCCATTCTGAGACCAGATGGCATTCCACAGGTTGTCGATTGGCCTGTTGAACCTGAAGGTAGCCACCCAATCGACGGCCTGAGAGCCGTTGTTGGTGACCAGGATGTTCTTGCACACGTCACCATTCGGAGTAAGTTGTACCGTCAAGTTGGGGCCGGCAGTGGGCATGAGAGTTGGAAACAGAGTAGGAACCGGTGTTGGTTCCGGTGTGGTGTCATTTGCCGGGCAGAAACCGATGCTATGCGTGGTCTCGCCGGGCTGGAGGATGTTGTTCCAATCCACGCCTTCGATGGTCACCACGTTGCCGTTCTGAGACCAGACGGCATTCCACAGGTTGCCGATTGGCTGATCGAACTCGAAGGTAGCCACCCAGTCCACAGGCTCAGACCCGTTGTTGGTGACCAGGATGTTCTTACACACATCACCATTGGGAGTGAGCTGAACCGTCAGGTTGGGATTGGGATCCGGGTCCGGATCGGAGGATGAGCCTGCTGTGACTTCGAAGTCGGTCGGTATCCCGTTCTCACCGCTGTAGTGAGCGTTAAAGCCAAAGGTAATCGATTGGCCGGGCTCGATGACAGCCGTCCAGTCAGCTGAACTTTGGATGGTTACCGCTGCGCCATCCTGTATGTAATCAATCCCCCAGGCTTCATAGATTTGTTGGTTGCCCGGGAACGTGAAGGTCAGTATCCAGTCATCGACCGGCTGATCGGAGTTGTTGGTGAGCGTGAGATCCACCGTGAAGCCGTCAAGCCAGCCGGGGTTATCCCGGACACCAAAATCTATATCGACATCCAGGATTAGAGGCAGGTCCGGCCTAGGGCGGTTCTCGTCCAGGTACGTGAGCACCCAGGCAAAAGGCGCGTTCCAGTTGATGGTAACCTCGTTGACAGCCCAGGCGTCGATGTCATCAACATAGCACTTCTGAGGCGTGTTTCGACAGGATTCCCACAGCCCCATGGCGATGGTGGCTTTATTCCCGACTTTGGGGTCTGCCAGCGCGCGAAAGGAGGAGTTGGGCCCGCCGGCGATAACCCCTTCCGGCGGAATAGGGTAGCGGATATCGTCGCGGGGCCAGGCCTGCCAGGCCCAATGGCGGTGGTGGGGGTTGTTGAGATCGGTGGCTTCATCGTCGTACCGATGGAAGCTTGTCTCCCTGACGAGACTGACATAGCTCATGCCCATGGCGTTGCGCCCAAAGAGATAGTCCATGCCGCTGATCATCCCATTCAGGTACCGGGTTTTAGCATCGCCGTCCGGGGCAAAATCACGCGCCAGGCCCATCACGATCATCTCGTTGAGCACGAATGAATTCGAGCCCCAGGCATAGTCGCCGGTCGGACCGGGCTTGTACGGTGTCCCATGTCCTTCAGTCAGTGTATTGTTCACAAATACATCGGCCGCGGCCATGATGTTAGCCCGGGCGTTAGACTGGATGTCCGGAGAGATACGATCAGTGTCAACCATCGCCAGCGAAATTGTTCCCAGGGCAGCGGTGTCCTTCCACGTCATTGAGCCACTGCCTTCTCTGCCAAGCTCGGTCATGATCTGGCCGATGAGGGCCTGATCGACATGTTCAGATGTCAGGTAGCTTGAGTCGCCGGTGGTAGCATACATCTCGGCAGCTGCCCAGTAGAACTCATCGGATACATCGTCGTCATTGTAGGGTCCACCGCCGTTGAAAAGCGCGTCGGCCGTCGCCACTGAGGTGGCATACAGGTTCGGGTGGGCATTAGCTGCCTCCCAGGCCTGAGAAGCAGCAATGCGGCACCGGCTGGCAAAGCCTGGATCGATATATTCCCAAATGCGGGCGCACTGGGCTGCCACAGCCGCCAGGTTCAAGGTTGCGGCGGTGGAAGGAGGATAAACGGCGCGCGTGCCATAGTCTTTGCGGCCATTAAGCCCGCCAAGCACTTCGTCAGCCCGGTAAGGGATATCGGTCCACTGTGTGTCGTGCAGCATATGATGGACCAATCCGGACGCCGAAACGCCACCCTCCGGCACCTGGTAGTCCGCTCCCTCAGGCGGCACTTGCATATTGAGCATGAACTCCAGCTCCCAGCGCGCCTCGTCGAGGATATCGGGGACGCCATTGGCATTTTTAGGCAGTCTCAGGGTGCCGTCACTGTAAGACGCAGGATTATGCTCGTAGAGATTGAGCAGCGTCCAGACGGAGATACCGCCGTTGACGACATACTTGCCGTGGTCACCGGCATCGTACCATCCCCCAAGCCCGTTGACCCGGTAATCGTCGGTAAACATGGGCGGCTGGTCTTCCCGGATGCAGTTCTTCCATGTGGTTCCATCTTTGGCGTCGCCGCTGAAACACTTCACACTGCCGTCAAACGGCTGATCCGTGTTAATGTCCGGGGTTTGATCATGCCCCGCGCCACGCGCAAGAAAATTGCCTACATACTCCTCCAAGATTGGGGTGCCACTCCGGTTCTGATAGAAGTAGCTCAGCGCGCTTGTCTTCATGTGTGTATAAAGATCATCGGTAATCGTGAAATACTCACTGTAGTCGGGGGAACTGGTTCGCGGAGCTATTGCAACAAGGCGATATCTACCCGGCTGCAACTCTAGCTCTCTGGCTTTGGCTGTAAAATCGATGAGGAGGATATACTCTCCCGAAGCCGGATCATAACCATCAGCGTGGCCGCCCGCTGTATAGATCTCTGTACGGCCGCAGCCGCCTGGGCAGAGATTAACTTCACGGCCGTCCACATTCGTCAAAATACCCCAGACCAGGTATTGATCCTCTCGGCGAGCATAGTTAAGGGCAACACTGGCTATCTTGGGCCCATTCACAAAGTAGCCCTGATGGTTGACCCTGATCGTGCTCGTTTTTTGAGGATCGGGCAATTCGTGGTTCCCCCCATCGGTAAAGTACACGTCATCGAAGCAGATGGTTGCCCCCTGGTTTCCGGAGGCGCCTAAGTGAAAAGCGAACTCGGCGGCAGTGTCCTCCATCATTTCGCCGGTAGCGGAATCTAGTACCCTGGCTCCGTCAAACTCAAACTCGAAGGTTTGGGGAACCGTGGTGACCGCGACCCCCGATACGGAAAGGTGAGCTGCGTATGGGGGATGGGACTCGGCGATCTTCATATCGATAGTCACATTCCGATCCGCAAAGACGGTATAGTGGCCCGTGTAGTGACGACCTTCCTTGATTTCCAGCCGCCGGTATCTGGTTTGGACATCCCACTTTTGCTCGCCGGTGTTGTCGATGAGGACGCAGAACTCCTTATCGCCATCGCCATCCTGGTCCCTGACATTTCCTTCTACATGCCCCGGCCAGGTCTCGGAGGTGGTCCAGGGCCAGCTCACGCCGTCTTCAAAGTTGCTGTTGATAATCCAGTTTACTCTTTCTGCCTGTGCTGTCGACGCTGAAAAGCTCAGCACGCCGGCAACCAACAATATGCCTAAAACCAGCGTAGACGAAACCATCAGGATGCGTCTTGTCTTACCAGTCATTTTGTCTCCTTGGTCCAGCTTAACTAGACAGTTGGGCGGAAATAGCCAGGCAGTAAAGAAGCCCTTCATACCCAACTGTATAAGTGTTTCGCATGTGGCCATGACCGACGGCTTACTTATGCCGCGAAACACTAGGACCTACACGATGATTTTTCTTATTGATAAGTGCTCTGTAGCGAAATAGTAGGGCGGCGCCTCCTTTCTCGTGACATACTTCCACCAATCCGGACTTGTTCCTGGTTGCAGGCAAGTCCTTGATATCCTGCACCGGGTAGCCCTCAGCTACCTACCCGGAAACAGACACCATGGAACGGTTGATTGATGGCTAACACAGAGAAGTCAATAGCTCTGCGCGACCGGCATCCTTGATCGAGATCTGTTCAGCCCATAGATTCTTGAGGTTGGAGAGATACCTGATCTCAGCAGGAAACTCCGCAAATTGATTACCGGACAGATCCAGCGCCTCAAGGTTGGTCAATCGACCAATCTCCCGCGGAATCTCCTGGAGCCGGTTGTCGTTTAAGTACAGCATCTGAAGTTGGGTTAACCGGCCGATCTCCGCAGGCAAGACAACAAGCTGGTTGTCGGAAAGAGCCAGATCTTGTAGCTTAACCAACTGACCAATTGTTGAGGGTATCTTTGAAAGCTGATTGTGGTCCAGCCACAACATTCGGAGTTCGTTCAAGTGACCGATTTCAGGTGGGAGCGCTCCCAGCAGATTGTTGTTTGTCAGTTCCAGGGCAACAACGTGACCGTTTGTCCAGGTCACGCCTTCCCAGCAGCACAGCGGCTGTTCGCTCAGCCAGTTGCTCTGGTAGGGCCAGTTCTCACCCCCGGTTGCTTCATATATCGCGACTAGCGCCTGGCGCTCACGACTGCTATTACCCATCATTCCCCCATGATCCTCAAGCCGGCGTAGCGTGGGCCAGAGAGGTTGAGCGAGACATCTGGCCGGACTCAACTCTTGGCCGGGCCATCTCATTTGGCATTCCGGCTATGGCACTATAGCTTTTCAGAAAACATTCCGGACCGATTGGGCCTCAGAGGTAACGCTGATTTTGCTCAGCACTTTATCTGACAAGCTATCATGATGCCTGCTTCAGGCTACCAAACTCAGTTTACCGAGAAGACGACTCCAAATCGTCGCCGAAAAATGAGCCCAAGGTCAACCTTGGGCTCATTTTCGCCTCCGGGCATCTTTTCTGAGAAAATAGTCCATTGGGAAGCATTGGTATAGTCGTCCAACAATCCCGCGTAGGAATATGGAAGCACTGATATCGTGCAGGAACACTACCGGAAAGCACCCAACAAATGAACAAAAAGGCACCCGATTCTCAGGCCATCACCCATTTGCGGGTCAGCTTATTTGGCGCATTGACCATTGAGATGGAAGGCAAGCCTCTCTCGCCTTCCATCCAGCCTGGTGTACGTGTTTTGCTGGCTTATCTTCTGCTTTACCCTCAGCAAAAACACGCCAGGCTGTTGCTGGCCGGGCTGATGTGGCCCGACATGGCCGAGACACGCGGCCGGCACGCCCTCAGAGATGCTGTCTGGCATATCAACAAGGATCTGCCGGGTCTGCTCCAGACAGATACCGGCGCAATTGGCATTTCTCCTCATGTCCGCCTTTGGTCGGATGTTGCTGAGTTTGATAGACTGCTCACGCCGCTCACAGTAGACGAGAGAACTGTCAGGCACTCCCAGAACCGGAATGATCTGTATCAGGCCGTCCGGCTCTATAGAGGCGATCTGCTGGAAGGCCTTTATGAAGACTGGATACTGGCAGAGCGCGATCGGCTGTCTGCGTTGTATCTACGCGCGCTTGAGCAGGTTGTCCGGCTGGAGAAACTGGCAGGCTGTTATGACCAGGCGCTGGCTGTTGCCCAGACGTTGGCCGGCGCCGACCCCTTACAGGAAAGTGTCCATCGCGAGATCATGAAGCTGAATTATCTCCTTGGCCAACCCGCGGCAGCCCTCAAGCAGTATCTGACTTGCAGACAAATCATGGCTGACGAAGTAGACACGTTGCCTGACCCTGAAACCACCCGGCTGGCGCAGGAGATCGCTGCCGGCAGCGGGCAGGATGTGCCTGTCTGTCCGTCCAACCCCGTTCAGCCTATTCTACTTTTAGAGAGTTCTTCTTTGGCCCAACTGCCGCTGATAGGGCGCCGGAGGGAGCGAGCTGAGCTTACTGCACGGGTGACGTCCGGGCATAAAGGCGTGTTGGGATTGATCCTGGTTGAGGGTGAAGCCGGTGTGGGAAAGACTCGGTTACTGAAGGAAGTGGCCCGCGATGCTCAGTGGCGTGGTACCGAGGTTCTGTGGGGGAAGGGCAAAGAGTTGGAAGCCGGCAGACCCTACGGCCCCTTGCTGGAAGTCTTGAACGCCGGACTGTCGCCACTGCGCGCCGGTCAGATCGCCGGCTTGTTGAAAGAGGAGTTGCCCGGGCTTGAAGAGTCCGGTGACATCTCTGGTATGACTGCCAACCCTGAGCAACAAACTGTCTGGCTGCAGGTGTTATACTCTCTGATCCCGGCGCTGGCAAACGTGCTGCCGGATGCTCAGAATACACCACGCCCGGCAGCGTTGTCCCCCAACCAGGAACACCTGCGCCTGGTGGAAGCTCTCTCCCATTTGCTAATAGCCTGGTCTCGTATCACCCCCCTGATTCTTATTCTGGAGGATTTGCACTGGGCCGATCGAGATACCCTGGATACGCTCGTGCATCTGATCGAGCAGTTACCTACCTGGTCTGAATACACCGCAGCAGCCCGGTCCGATCACCCTGGGGCAGACAGCCTTCCAGGCAGGGTGCTGATCATCGGCAGCTATCGGGGTGAGGAAGCCCGTAGCCAACCCGAAGTCTGGGAGCGATTGCAGCGGCTGGTTCACATCGATCTCCATAATCGACTGGTCTTATCACGCCTGGATGCGACTGCCACCAGCGAGCTGGTCAGACACAGTCTGGGAGCTGACCGGCCTGCGCCGTTATTCGAGGCCCGTCTTCACAAAGCGACGGACGGTAATCCACTCTTTGTTCTGGAGACATTGCGCTATCTATATGAAGAAAAGCTGCTGTGGCGCGATGAAACCAGTGGACATTGGAGCACCCCCTTTGACGAGACCACCACCGATTACGCCGAGCTGCCCCTATCCCCTGTCATCGAGCGCATTATCGCCCATCGCCTGGCGCGGCTGTCGCCCGAACACCGACTGGTGCTCAATGCCGCGGCAGTGTTGGGCAACCGCTTCGAATTTTCTTTGTTAGCTACCGTCACAGATCTGGATGTAACCGTGCTCTTGGATATAGTGGGCACCCTGTTGCAACAGGGTTTTGTGGAGGAGCATGTACAGGACTATCGGTTTCATCATGACAAGATACGGCAGGTAGTCTACCACACTCTGGATCACGAGGAACGTATACGATTACACTGTCGGATTTCCCAGATCCTTGAAAATGCACAGCCCGACCGTATCGAGATGCTGGCCCACCACTGTACATCCGGACAATTGTGGGATAAGGCCATTTCCTATCATGAGTTGGCCGCCGAAGCTGCCCGATCTGCCCATACGTATGCCACTGCCCTGGAACATCTCAACAAGGCGATCGAACTTCTGGAGCATTCCGGCACGGAAGAGGAACAGTACCGGCTACTGGCAGCGCGCGAGGCCGTACTCGATGTTATGGGCGAGCGAGAAGCACAGGCCGCCGATTTGGAGGCTATGCTGGAGCTGGCTCATGATGACCCACTTCGGCAGGCACATATTTTGTGCCGGCGGGCAGAGCTGCTGACAAATCTTGGCCGGTATGACAAAGCGGAAGCTGCTGCCCGCCGGGCTCTGGTCATCGCCGAACGTAGTGGTTGCGAATCCTCGCAGGTAGCCGCATTGATCGCCCTGGATTTGATATTCTTCGCCGAGGGTCAGCCTGGCCTGTCCGTCTCCTGTCTGCGCCAGGCCGCTAGAATCGGCTGGGAGAAGGTTGATCCGTCTCGGCAAGCCAGAGCGCATCATACAATGGCCCGAGCTCTCTTAGAGATCCGGCTCTCAGAGGCACAGACAGAGGCGCAAACAGCGATGGCGCTTTATGAGAGACTGCAAGACAAATGCGGCCAGGTCAATGTACTGATTTCGCTGTGTAGCATAATTCATAAGCACACTGGCGATGGAAAGGCCGTTTCCTACTGCTCTCGGGCCTTGCAGATTTCTCGCCGGATCGGTTATCGCCTCGGTGAAGCAGCCGCGCTTGCCAATCTCGGAGATATCTTCTACTTTGAGAATCGCTTTGTTCAAGCTCTTGAAGCTTGCAATGAGGCGCAACTGATCTTTCGTATCTTGGGACACCTTCATTATGAGCATTCCATGCGCGCTCTTATCGCTACCATACACTATGCTATATTGGGTGACCTTGAGACAGCCTGGGATGATCTGCAAGCTTCTGTAGCACTTTGTAAACAACAAGATATTCCTCACGGTGATACCTTGATTGCTCTGGGAGATATTGCTCGTCGCAGGGGGGATTACAAAACCGCGCGCGCTTATCTGGAACAATGTCTCAACAGTTCGTTACATAAAAAAGAAAGTTGGTTGGCAGTAGAAGCCTACATAGCTGTTGCTCAGCTAGAGATCGATGAAAATCATCCCGTCGCGGCGTTAGAACATCTAGAGGCAGCAGGGACCCTGTGCCGGGAAGTCGGTATATCAAGTTGGGATGTCAGGCTGCTTGAGCTGCGTGGCCTAGTAATGCTGGCACTGGGCCGCCCCCAGGCAGCTCTGGAAGCGACCAGTCAGGCGATGAAACAAGTGAAGCCGGCTGTAGAGCGAGCTTATCTTGTTTCCTTTCGACATTTTCAGGCTTTGTCGGCACTTGGCCGAACCACTGAGGCTTGCGCAGCCCTGGAGCAGGCATACCGGACGCTCTCTGAGTGTTTGAGCGGATTCACCCCTGATCAGCAGAAGATGAGCTGGGAGCGCGTACCGGAACATCGAGCTATTCTGGCTGCCTGGAAGGAGTTCCGTCCTCTTCCCATCACTGTTCGCCTGCCGCGCATCGACGCGCCAACCGGTCGCCCGTTGCGTGATGATGAGTGGGTGGAGGTTCAGTGGTCGGTGGTAGAGCCGGAAGATGACGCGATCCCCAACAAAGCGGCCCGTCGCCGCCACCGTATGCTGCGTCTGCTGCGCCAGGCAGAGGAACAGCAAGCGAGCCCAACGGTAGATGATCTGGCAGCCGCGCTGGAAGCCGGCAAGGCTACCCTCAAGCGCGACCTGGCCGCTCTGCGCCAGGCAGGTCACACCATTAGCACACGCGGCAGCCGGGAAGGGTAAGCGATGAGTTCTATCGTTGTTCAGATCATGGCTTGAATAGGCCGGTTTTGTACTTCCGATGTCACTACTCAGCTTTATGGTGTAATGGATGACCGGTAGTCGGACGACTACCGGTTGCCCAGATAATGGTCTTTCGTTCACAACTAACCTCGACTTTGCGCCTATCTGACTGAATGGTCACAAAGGATGATGTAGGAGAGACAGGATTTTTCTAACATCATGGTCAAGCAGAGGCGTTCAAAAAGTCTCATTCATCTCAACGCTGTCATTCCCGCGAAAGCGGGAATCCACCCCACGCGCCACCCCGTTTCTCCCACATCCACCTCACCTGCCAGGCATGCCCCCGCTTTTGCGAGGGTATAGATGTAGCGTATCTGCTTGCCACACATAGAGTTGTCAATGTGCAAAGTCGAGCTAACAACTGATCACTCGTCAATGTTAAAAGCTTGCTCATCGAGTAACAACTAACAATAGCTTTTCAGAAAACGTTCTGAATACTTCGCCGACGAGTGTCCCCCCAACCCCATCTTCCGGGCGACTATAGCCTAAATTTCGCACTTTGTATGACCGTCTTTGGTGATCAGTTTTCAGTGATCAGTGATCAGTTTTTAGCCTCCAATTGCA